>CAYTLU010000391.1:0-2071 GCA_964438665.1 uncultured Bacteroides sp. | reverse complement strand
GCGTCATAGTCATTTGCCACGGCTGCATAAACGCGGTAGCGTCCATCGCTCGGAATCACTCTGAGAGCGGATTTGCCGCCCTTGGATGCAATAAACCGTCCGGCTTCTTTCATTGAAGCGCATGATGCAACAATAATATAGCAGTCGTAGTCCGGCCCTACAGATTCGCCCTTGAGATCACTGACAGTCACCACGGCAGGACGTAGTATGGCGGCAGGAGCTTTGTCTGCTTCGGAAATGCCTACATACAGCACGGCGGGCGCATCTTCCTTACCGGCATCAACAGCCGGCAGATCAATTGTGCGGGCTTTCGTCACGGCCGGCATCGACATCGATGCGCGGTCGATATTGCGGTTGACAATCACCGGCGTTGACAATGTTGCTCCAACGGCAATAAGCACAGCGGCAGCAGCGGCATATTTAGCCACACCGCGAAGTCGGGAAGCGAATGTGTCGCGACGTGAAGCAATAGTATCCACTTCCAGAACGGTTGCCGCCTCACTGTCGGCCCCGGCAGCCGCATCTGATGGCATAAGGGCAACAGCCGGAAGCGATTGATAGATGATATTGGGAATGGAATTTTCTGTCACAGGTGCAAAGGCCAAAGCAAAGCCGCCGCTCCGCGACAGGCGTCCGACACGAGGGATCTCAACATATCCTTCCATGTCTATGCGGTTCAGCAACATCTCAACGTCACGAGCCACCTCCGCCCTGGCCGACTCATAGGAAATTCCATCGCGGCGCGCTACCGATCCGGCAAGCAGACCATCGTCATGACTTATGACATTATTGAACACAAGCATGCGCGAAGGCGGCAGAAGCATCAGTCCGTCAGATGATATCTGCGCCGGAACATACTGAGACACAAACGCGCCCAAACCCGGCACGACCACGCAGTCATGACGGCAGATGAGATATTGGATATGGTCTATAATAGACATGATGGTTACAAATTTAATAAGTTTTTGCCAAGGAGCAAAACTTTCAGTCAAACAATTTTTCAAGATCCGCTTCCGAAATCATTCTTATCACCGGCAATCCATCGGGGGTGTAGTTCGGCGTGGGGAGTCGCAAAAGTTCTCCTATCAGATGCTCACGCTCGTCATCCGTCATACGGCGGCCGGCAGTGATGGCCGCACTGCGCGCCATTGAAAGCGAAATTTTATCAACCAGCGCATCATCGCCCGAATCTATGCCGGAGGCTGCTTCATCAATGACATCCATCAGTATCTCCGACGGATTGGCATCGCCAAGCACCGACGGAACGGCCACTATGCTCCAATCATCGGCACCAAGATAGGAAATGTCAAATCCCATCTCCCGCACTTTCGGCTCAATCATCTTCAGGACGCCATTCTGAGCCGATGACAGATGAAGCACTTCGGGGAACAGCACCTGCTGAATTCCAATATTTCCGGAAAGCAAACTATTTTTATAACGCTCGAACAGGACTTTTACATGCGCCCGATGCTGGTCGATCACCATGACGCCGGAAATGGATGGCGACAGGATATATTTGTTCCTGACCTGAATTGAAGATGCGCCATCGTCAACCTCCGCCGAATCACTCGCTGCTGACAATAACGCGCCCAAATCGGCCTCTTTAGGTTCATCGGCAGGGAGAGGCGAAACATCGGCCGCATCACCTATGAACCCTTCATACAATTTCTGCCAGTCGCGGTCAATCCCCGCCCGCCGGATTGATGGCGTAGAGCCTGAGCCTCCGGAGTTTCCGCCACCCGGACTTTTAACCGCCGAATGAGCGGAAAACGGATTGTAGGTCGCATCGATCTCAACGCCATGCTCCCCATTGGCATTAGGATTGAACACAGGAATGTCGAAAGAATCAGCCGTGTCAAAATCAATTCCAGGCATTGCGTTGAACCGTCCGAGAGCTTCTCTCACCGCCGCCGCCACAATCTGCCAGATAGCGGCCTCATCCTCAAACTTGATCTCGTTTTTCGTAGGATGGATGTTGACATCAATAGACCATGGATCAAAGGTCGTGGCGCAGGAGCCTGTGGCATGTGCAAAGGGCAGCAACATAATGGTGAAAAACTTGTTTTTCAAC
>CAYTLU010000390.1:0-1568 GCA_964438665.1 uncultured Bacteroides sp. | reverse complement strand
CCAGCAGCACGGTCATTATGCGGCGAAACCATTTGAATGTACTATTCATAATATTCCATTAACAACTTGCGTACAAAGGTAATCATTTTCTTGCGAATATCACACTAATCAAACAATGACAAACGATTTGATTAGCAATCGTCTGAATTATTTGAACTATTATTGTTATCTTTGCATCAGTCGATAAACATTCGGATATGAGTGCAGGAAATAATATAGACAAGGACATCATTACCGATGTTGCTGAACGTATTGAACGACTAATTACAGATGCGCGAGCACATGTCGCACGGTCGATAAATATTGCCGAAGTCATTACCAAGTACGAAATCGGGCGTATTATTACAGAGGTAGTGCAGGAAGGCGAAGAACGCGCAAAATACGGGAAGCAGTTATTAAGAGGTGTATCAACCATATTAGCTGACAAATATGGCTCCGGTTGGTCTGTGGATATATTGGAAAAGTGTAGAACTTTTTATCAGTTGTATTCAAAATCCGCGACACTGTCGCGGAAATCTTCAGAGATAACAGACATTTCGTCAAGTGCAGTTGATTCTATTCAAAAATCCGCAACAGCATCGCGGAAATCTGATGCAACATATCCGTTTACCTTATCTTGGTCGCATTATGTTGTGCTGATGCGTATTGAGTCCGAGGCCGAACGCAGTTTCTACGAAATCGAGTGCCAAAAGCAAAATTGGAGTGTGCGTCAGTTGCAGCGGCAGTACAATTCAAGCCTGTATGAGCGATTGGCGTTGAGCCGCGACAAAGGAGCCGTGATGCGACTGGCCCAAGAGGGACAAACCATCAGTAAACCAGACGACATTCTTAAGAATCCGCTGACACTCGAGTTTCTCGGGCTGAAACCCGAAGCAGTCTATTCGGAGAGCAGGTTGGAAAATGCAATTATAGACAAAATGCAACAATTCCTGTTGGAACTCGGCAAAGGTTTCCTATTCGAGGCCCGGCAAAAACGGTTTACGTTCGACGAGGAGAATTTTTATGTGGATTTGGTCTTCTACAATCGCTTGTTGCAATGCTACGTCTTGATTGATCTGAAGGTCGGCAAACTTTCGCATCAGGATTTGGGACAGATGCAAATGTACGTCAATTACTACGACCGTCACGTAAAAGCGGATTTCGAGAAGCCGACCATCGGCATCCTGCTCTGCAAAGAGAAGAAAGATGCATTGGTGGAATTGACTCTGCCCAAAGATGCCAATATTTACGCACAGCAATATGCGCTGTATCTACCCGACAAGAGCACCTTGCAGGCCAAGTTGAAAGAGTGGATAGACGAACAGGATTAACTCCTCAATATACGTTTCTGAGTTATCACGGAGAGTTGGCGTTGCATGAGCGATTGTTCATTTGGGCACGTAACGAAACGAATTACGCTGTCATTGGTGGCTCGCCGGCTCTTAGGCCTGCAAGTGGCTCAACGGTCGGGAGCACCTCGACCACGAAGGATACGTTCAAACCGTCATCTAAGTAAGTAATTAAAAAACCGGGAAGCCCTTCGCGGGCCTCCCGGTCGTCAGTGCCGGACAGGGCCAGAGGATGATCCC
>CAYTLU010000389.1:0-8966 GCA_964438665.1 uncultured Bacteroides sp. | reverse complement strand
CGCATGTTATCACCGCGACGTTGTTCTCCAACAAAGCCTCCAAAGCCCCCTGCGTAACGGTTATGCGACGGTTGTCGAGCACCACCACGCCAATATCCTCGATAGGGACTGTACGCACCGCCGCCGACTTGAATTCCTCGGGCAAACCGTCATTGCATTCGACTTCCGGCAGACGTATCTCCAACTGCGACATCCGCAAACTCAAATAAGCGGGATTGCCGAAATATAGCGTTCGCTTTATCATACTATTTTAATATTACCTAAACGGTCTACTTTTAGTTTTACGCACACTTGTTTTATCATGATTTCTTCATCCCATGCTTTTTCGGACTTGTTATTAACTCCTAATTCCGAAATGTGGAACGAAGCGGATTCGCTGTCACTTGTGCTCTTCTTCAAATTGTCCGCACTGACTATCGGATATGCGATACGATGAGGGACAAAAAAACATTGACCTTTAGTACAAGACACCATCTTATATATACGATTCCTGTCGATAGTGCTTAAATCAATCCGATTGTCACGCTCTTCTTTTGTAGGGACATAGACCAAATCATTAGGAGATAAATAAAACAGTAAAGACTCTCCTCTGGCATTTATTTCCGGTACGGGAGACAACTTTTGTTTCAATCGTTCTACAATTTCGTTTAATGGTATTGTGTCAAATCTGCGCGTACCATCTTCATTCGCATATATGGCAAAGAACAAATTCGTCCCCTTTGCCGCCTCTACATATTTGGACGATTTATTGCCACGTGTTCCCAAAACGAACCGTGCATCGGTTTTCTCATAAATACGCACTCTTAATATCGGTTTATGCGGCTTGCCTCCGTTGTAACGGGTTATGTCCCTATTCAACTCTTCAATGCCTTCGGGTGAAAAAGCCAATGCAGGGTCGTTGTTTTTAACTTTCAAATAATTTTTCAATATCTTTTGTATGCCCTTATCGGTAAGACGTTTCTTCAGTATTTCCTCTATTGCTTTATCTGTAAGATTCGTTTTTGTCGTAGTGAATATCGACGACAATTCTTTACGACACGCAATTGTTATTATACCTTTCGAGACTTTGACGCCTTTAATATCTACCTTCCCGGATGGGGTATCTTTATGCAATGGTTTCCTGATAGCCCAATTATCTCCTTTTTGAGCAACAAACATTTTTTTCTTGCATCCATCCTCTTCGACCCATTTCTCAAATTTGTTTGTTGCTTTTGTGAGAATTCGTGTGTTTTGCTTGAAACTTACTACTATTTGCGATAATGCCTCGACTGCATCTGTCGGAAACGAGCCCCATGGTTTTAAGAAATATTTGGGCACATACCGTTCCAGCTGCTCTTGCTTCTGTTCATCGAAATAAGACACTTTTTCAAATTGCATAAGTTTATGCTTCAAATCATATCTTATTTTGTCGTGTTTGCGTTGGGCATATAGATTGTTGAGCAAATTCACATGTTCTCTCGTCATACATGCTATTACCAATGCATCCATTGCGTGATGGCGATGGTCGAGTCGTTTCAATTCGATTTTTTTAGGTAGCGCATCTGTCGTCGGCAGTAATTTATGATGTTGTTCACTCCACCGAGTAAACAAATCGTTCCCCGATTTTTTATTCATACGCTCGAATCTTGGCAGCATCAAATCATTCCACTTGTCGGCAAGCCCCCAGTCCGATTTCAATCGCGATGTTATGACGCCGTTGCCGAGAATTATATTTTTCGAGTTTACTCCGTCGTCATTGTTTTCCTCCCTTACGATATTCGACAGCACAGTCGATATGAATCTGCTAATGTATCGAGTATCGTTCAACTGTCGTTCAATCATCTCTTCGGGTATATCTTCGAGCAACAATTTTTTCCTTTTAGTCGGGATTTCGGCATAATGTTTCTGTACAAATTCCTTGTAGCCGGATTCGGAAAGAATTGTAACGGTTTTTCCGAAGCCTGTTTCCACTTTCTGCCCTTGATATTTCTTTATAAATTCCATGCCCAAACAACTACCTTTCAATAGGTTTACGGCAGTCTCGCAAATAACCTTATTACTCAAACTGTCGTCGAAATATCGCGAACGAGGAATAACGTGTTCTATTTGATACTTATCCGTAAACAATTCGCTCAAAGAAATTATTTGTCCTGTATAGGGCGAACGGTATCCTTGCTCCAAATAAAGCCGATAACGAGTCAATTCCGCTTTGGTTGGCTCTTTGGCGTTGCGAATACGATTTATATCGTCTATCTTTTCTTTATCGCGCCCCTCATTATCCCTAAATACATACTCGTCATATATTTTAAGAAGTTCTTGATGCTTGCGGGATTCTGGTTGTATCGCTCCGTTTTCCGCCTGCAACTCCTTCAATAGGTTTCTTATTAGAGTATTGGTATTTTCATTTTGTTGTATGGCATCACTCAATTTCTTGCGTATATCTGCCGGGTGTTTTATGTCTCGTCCTAATTCGATATGAATTTCATCGAAAAATTTGGGCGCACCATTACCGTAATACTTCCATATATCGCCCACAACACGCATCGTTTCTGTAATGACTTGCTCTACAATCGGATTCCGCAAGGAGTATTGTTTGAAATCTTTCAGCCAACAATCCAAAGATTCGGCGGATGTCCATTTTTCAATAGCGGATGCTTCGGAATGACGACCATAAACGACATACTGCGCCAGCCATAAAGGCATGCCTTGAAAATCCTCGCGGCATGTTAATCCGACAAGTTTTTCACGAACTTTATCCGGAATGTTCGCGTCATATTCTCCGGTCAGAATTTTATCTATACGCTCTTGAACCTCCCTGCCGATTGCATCCCAATTCCAATAACGTCCAATGCGCATCAATGGCAGCAACTTTTTGATAGCCTTCTCTGAATAAGCCCCGTATTCGCTCTTAAATGGCGGAATTTTGCGAAATGCCGTTACGAACGAGTTTACATCCAACTTAAACTCATTGCCTTTATTATGGTTGTTGGCGAAACTCCGTAAAGCCTTTTCAAATTCTTCTTTATCTGTGACCGAATATATAATATGCCACAATCGCTGTTCCACATCGGATGTAAGGAATTCTTTTGGCAAATCATTTACATTTGCCAACCTTTTTGTTATTTCGTACCGTGTCGTATTACACGGATATTTTTTATCCTCTACGAAATTCCAACGATATTTTTTCGATTCATCCTTGCCATTGATGCCTTTGCTTTTAAGTAAATATTGGATAAGCTGCTTTTGCTCTATCGAGTCTTTTTGGTTCAAAAAGTCGAAGAGAGCCGTGTATTCTTCATCTGTGCTTAAAAAATATTTTGTAACATTACAATCGTCTTCGCGTCGATAAATTGCTAAATTTTGCAGCCATTGCCAAAGCCTGAATTCTTGATAATATGGATTGGACTTGGATATTACTTTTAACGGTCTGTTCACCTCCAATGCCGGTTTTTTCTTATCTACATATCTGATATATTCAAACGGGCAATTATCGATAGTGGATTTTTTGCTGCGCAACGGTCTTTGATAGAATATAATATCGTCTACGAACAAATGCGTGAAATCGCGTTTGCTCAACACAAATTCATGTGCTTCATTATTTCTGTAAAGTTCTCGTACGCAATCTGAATACAAGTCTTCATCTCGCAATTCAGAATGGAACTCTTTTTGTTTATTGAGAATCAGCCTCAATTCTTCTTTATAATACTTGCGCTCAATCGTATGCACAAGTTTGCCGCGTATTTTTTGTGAAGGATTTTGCAACAAACAATCGTAAATATAGGCTCCCACCGTTTTGTGCGAAGAATCAATGTCATATTCAGTCTTCTTTTTCAAAAGCAGCCAATCGTCATCTTTGGGCATACGTAATGAACGCTTTTCATTCCCCTCTTTATCTGTTTGTACGTTGCCCGATTCATCTAAATCGGTAGTGACGATAAAATCACGAGTCTGACCTTTCCATTCAGATAACGATATTTTACTCGGATAACGATAAATCCATCCATTCTCCAATTCAAGTGAATACCATGTCCGCCCCTTATTATCAAGGGACTTATCTGCAACGACATCGATTATTTTCAGAGACTTGTATTCTATCGTTTGTCGGGAATCTTCTTCTTCATCTACCCCTCGCAGTTGATAATAACCTCGTTTTTGATTGAAATTCAATAGTAGCCAAGCAAGTTCTCCTTTCTCTATTTTTTGAGACAACGCCTTTTTTCGCAGATAATATATTGTCCAATCATACGGTATTTTAGCCGGTTCTCCTTTTTTATTATACAAAATACGAGGTTGCGTCTTTCTGAAATCATCCAGCATTTCGTCGAAAGATGTTTGAAAAATAAACTCAACAAAGCCTCCCTCTGTCTTACGCCATGGAAGTTTCGGTTCATCATATCCGATGAACTTCCCGAAATGCCGCTCAAAATCGATTGACGCCGCGTAATGCTCAGGTAAAAAACCCAATATATTCAATACTCTGAGAATGCGTTCCCTTCGTAGGAGGTGACGTTCGCGTAATCTCCGCGCGCTTCGATAATTTGTACGCAATGCCGTTGGGGTAGATATTGGTTCCCCGCCCGAAAATTTGTCAAGGATATCTTGCGCCATTGGAATAATGCGACTGCCCAACCCTATAATATTGCCATTTTGGGTTTCGGAGTCTATTTTCACCAAAGCCCATCCGATACTGTTTGTGCCGAGGTCTAACCCTAAGATTCGTTTTTCCATAAAATTACAACTGATAAGCGAATATTTCTTATACAAATTTAGAAAAAGTATCTGAAATATTTCATATAATCGCCAAAAAGTCGTATATTTGCAACACAATTTTGAAGCAAATCACAATAAGGATTATTCCGTTGTGAAAACATTCGAGGTGGGGATTTCAATCCTCGCCTTTTTTTGCGCCATTACCTTTTTGCTCGTACCTGCCTCTCCTGCGTGTGAGCGTATGCTTTGAAGCGCCGAATCCCGACGGCTGCGGCGTTACATTGTACGACACTGCACGGGACAATTGACGTTGTGTGGTGTCAATTATCCCGTGCAGTGTCGGTCGATGCCGCGACATTGGCGATTACTCCACCCCGTGTGCAGCGATTGCTGATGCCGTGCAGTGTCGGTCGAAGGCAACAATGGTGGTCACCCCCGCGTGCGGTGTCAGTTGATGTCGGGCAGGTACGAGTAGTTGCGTCCGTATTCGAGCATCTGTTCGACATAGTTTGCAGGGTAGGAGACCTTAACGTCCGTAACCTTGCCGTTTGTCTCGACGAGCGTATAGACCGGATTGACGAATCCGCCGTAAGGCTCGATATTCAACGCGGCATAACGCTCCAAGACCTCCTTGTGCAGCACGGGGTCGATTTTAACGCCGTAATTCTCGACCAAAGCCTTGCCGGCTTCGTAATCGCCCTCGGACTTTATGCGCTGCACCTCGTAAAGCATTTCGCCAAACAACTCGCGCAGGCGGTCGAAATCGTTCACGACGACATAGGTCTTGCCCTGCCGCTCGACCCACTCGATAACGTTGTCGGGCTTGCCCTTTTCATAGCACCATTCGGCTATCATCTTGCGGTTGCGCATGTGCGCCTCCTCGACGTTCTTGCCCAATTCTATGCGGGCGTACTGGGTCATTATGCCGTTCATTATGTACTCGGCATATTGCGCCTTGGCAACATCGAGCGACGGTATGAGACCTAATTCGACAAGTTTCGGGTCGCCCAAATAGTAGAGCCCGAACAAATCGGCGCGCGTCTCCTCCAAAGTCGAGGAGTAACTGCCCAATTCGGAACCCGTTACGCCCTCAGCCAACTGACCCGAGCCGTGTCCGAGACATTCGTGGATGTCGGTATGCAGGTCGTCGGCAAGTTTGCCGTAACGGTCGATGCGCGCGCGGTCGTCCTTACGCAGCATGAACTCCTCCTGCAATCCGTTGCCGTGTGCCGCACGGTCGTATGCGTATGTTATGTTGTCGATAGTCACCGATTTTGAACCATGTTCCTTGCGTATCCAGTCGGCATTCGGGAGGTTGATTCCTATCGGGGTTGTGGGGTAGCAGTCTCCGCCCAAAATAGCTGCCGTGATGACCTTTGCCGAAACGCCTTTGACGGTCTTCTTGCGGTATGCGGGGTTGATGGGCGCATGGTCCTCGAACCACTGGGCGTTTGACGCCAGAACCTCGGTGCGGTGGCAAGCCTCATTGTCGCGGAAGTTCACGACAGACTCCCACGAAGCCTTGTAACCCAACGGGTCGCCGTAAGTCTCGGTGAAGCCGTTCACAAAATCGACATTCGACACGTTGTCCGAAACCCACTGCACGTTGAACTCGTCGAATTTCTTCAAGTCGCCCGTGCGGTAGTACTCTATGAGCGACGCTATGGTCGATTTCTGCGGCTCGGCTGCCACGTCGCGCGCCTTCTCCAGCCAATATACGATTTGTTCCAAAGCCGCGGAGTACATTCCGCCCACCTTGTAGGTCTTCTCGACTATCACGCCGTTTTCCTTCACAAGTTTGGAGTTCAGACCATAGGATATGGGTTCGGGGTCGGACGCATCAGCCATGGCGGCATAAAAAGCCTCGGCTTCCGCCTGCGTGACGCCTTCGTAATAGTTCATCGACGACGCCTGCAGCATATCGACGCCGGCACTTTGGTTCAACCGCGTGGGATAGAGCGTCGGGTCGAAGAGGATTGCCGTAAGGAAATCCGCCGCAACGGGCAGCGAGGCGGCATCGACATACTTGCCCAACTGCTCCTCGAACCAGCCCTGCGAAAATTCGGGTTTGAACTTGTCGTTGGAGTAGTGGTGGTGTATGCCGTTGGCGAGCCATACTTTTTTGAGATATTTCTCGAAAGCCTTCCATTCGGCTGTGGTGCGGTCGCCGTCATAGGACGAGTATATCTTCTCCAACGTGCGGCGAATCGTGAGGTTATATTTGAAATTCTGGTCGTATATGATGTCGCGACCGCAGAGCGCAGCCTGCGAAAGATAATATACCAACTCTTTCTCTTCGAGGGGCAGCTGCTCGAAGGCAGGCACCTCGTAACGGATAATCTTTATGTCGTCGAAACGGTCTACAATCCAAGGCTTCTCCTCCTCGGCACACGACACGGCGACGGACGAAAGTACAGCCATGGCGGATAATTGCGTTAAAAATCTTTTCATTTGTAATTTTATTGAATTTTGTGCCAAATATACGTATTTTAATCCGAAATTAAAAGCGCTACGGTGGTGCAAAATATCAAAAATAGACTCTTCGACCGATTATCCGCCGCAAATAGTGACCGCGTTTCCGATTTTTATTTCTAACTTTGTCGCGCCCAAAGGCAATAAGAAATAAAAGATGAAAACGGTTTCAACAAAAAACGAACTGCAAAACCTCCTGAGCACCCGCCGCAACGGCTCGATAGGATTCGTCCCCACTATGGGCGCTCTGCACGAAGGACACGTATCGTTGGTGAAACGCGCCCGCAAAGAGTGCGCTACGGTAGTGGTAAGCGTATTCGTAAACCCTACCCAATTCAACGACAAGAACGATTTGAAGAACTATCCCCGTACGCCCGAAGCCGATTGCAAGGTCTTGGAGGCTGCCGGAGCCGACATAGTGTTCCTACCCTCGGTCGAGGAGATATACCCCGAACCCGATACACGCGTATTCGATTTCGGTCTTATAGACAAGGTAATGGAGGGCGCTACACGTCCGGGGCATTTCAACGGCGTGGCGCAGGTCGTGAGCCGTCTGTTTGCGACGGTCGCACCCGACAGGGCTTATTTCGGCGAGAAGGACTTTCAGCAGATAGCCGTCATACGTGCCATGGTCGAGCAGCTGGCTCTTCCCGTGGAGATAGTCGCCTGCCCCATTGTGAGGGGTGCCGACGGTCTGGCGCTCTCGTCGCGCAATACGCTGCTCGACGCAGCGCACCGCGCAGCCGCTCCGCACATATACCAAGTGCTGTCGGCAGCCGCTGCCAAAACGGGCGAAATGACACCCGATGCCCTCACGGCATGGGTTTGCGGGCAGGTCGATGCCGAGCCGCTGCTCAAAACCATATACTTTGCAGCCGTGGACGCCCGCACAATGCAGACGGTGCATACGTGGGACGAAGCCGAGACGGTGCAGGGCTGCATAGCGGTTCAGGCGGGAGATATAAGACTTATAGACAACATCAGACTTAAATAACGACTATGCAGATAGAGGTTCTCAAATCGAAGATACACCGTGTAACGGTAACGCAAGCCGACCTCAATTACGTGGGTTCTATAACCATAGACGCCGCGCTTATGGAAGCTGCCGGCATGATTGAAGGCGAAAAGGTCGATGTGC
Source organism: uncultured Bacteroides sp. (assembly GCA_964438665.1). Lineage (GTDB taxonomy): Bacteria > Bacteroidota > Bacteroidia > Bacteroidales > Muribaculaceae > Paramuribaculum. The sequence goes on along the minus strand of CAYTLU010000389.1, from coordinate 667 downwards.
TCGACGTCACGAACGGCGAACGGCTGAGTACATATATCATAAAGGGCGAACCCCGAAGCGGTGTGATATGCCTCAACGGTGCTGCTGCACACAAAATACACAAGGGCGACATTGTGATTATCGTTTCGTTCGCCCTTATGGACTTTGAAGAAGCCAAGACATTCCGCCCCTCGGTGATATTTCCCGATACGGCTACAAACCGCCTGATAAAATAAACCCGCGCAATGGACATCCTGCTATCCATATTTGCATTCCTGCTGGCGGTGATTGGCATCGCGGGCTGCATCATACCCGTCCTGCCGGGGGTCGTATTGAGTTACGGCGGACTGCTGTGCGCATATTTCTGCTCCTACTCCTCGCTCTCGACCGCTACCATTGTGATATGGGCAGCCGTCGTGGCGGCTGCTTGGGCTGCCGACTACTTCCTGCCCGGATTCCTCGCCAAACGCTTCGGCGGCACGCGAGCCGGCTCCGTAGGCGCCACCATAGGCATGATAGCGGGCATGTTCTTCGGTTTTGCGGGTCTGCTGCTCGGACCTTTCGTCGGCGCAGTCGCAGGCGAGATGCTGCACGACCGCAACGACTCGGCTCGTGCATTCCGCGTGGGCATAGGCGCTTTCCTGTCGTTCATAGTCGGCACGGGCATCAAACTCGCCGCGGCATTGGG
>CAYTLU010000388.1:0-2095 GCA_964438665.1 uncultured Bacteroides sp. | reverse complement strand
TCCGGGAGTCGTATTCGTTCTGAAAAACCGCAACAACTCCGTAAATATCGACCGCAAGAACCGCCTGCATCCATTTTATATGGTCTATATCGGGCAGGATTCATCGGTTGTTATCAACCACTTGGAACCGAAAAATTTGCTCGATCGCCTGCGCAGGCTCTGCAAAGGAAACTCCGAGCCGATTATGGAGTTGTGCCGCAAGTTTAACGGCGAGACCCGAGACGGACAACGTATGGGGACTTACTCCAAACTTCTCGGCGATGCCATTGCGTCAATCGTCAAGGTGAAAGAGCAGAGCGATATGTTCTCGTTCTTTGACGGTGACCCCAATGCGCTTTTCGGAAATGAAGTGCGCGGGTTGGATGATTTTGAACTGATTTGTTTCCTTGTAATCAAGTAACGCCATGCTCGGACTGCCGCAATCTACCGAGGTCAAACGACCCTTGCCGAAGGTTCAACTTTACAAAAAGTTTGAGTTGAAGCAGCCGCAGCGCGACGCTGTCGATGCCGACATTGCGCGCCTCGACTTTGTGAACAGGATTGCTCCGCAGACGATGCCCGCCGTTGCCGAGGGCACGGAGGTGAAGGCGATATTTGTGGTTGAGGTGGAGTTGAAACGCCCCGACTACGACAAAAAAAGTATCGCACTTGTTGCCAAACTTATCCCGCAACGGATTATCTTTGTACTGCGGTATGGACAAAAGGTGCAGTTGGCGGTATATCACACAAAGTTGTTTGTCAGCGCATGGCAGTTGTCGGACGCGGTTACTGTTCCGCTTGTGGGGCTGAATCTCGATGCCGTATGGCAGAATATGGTTGCCGCGATTGGCGATATGGAAGTCGCCGAGGGGAACTCGCTCGACGAGCAGATTTACGCCGACGATGAACGGGCCAGACTGTTGAAGCGGATTGAGACGCTGGAACGCCAAATGCGCACCACGACCCAAAGACACCGACAGAGAGAGTTGTATACTGAAATTAAAAAATTGAAAAGTATATTATGAGATTATTTTATGACTATGATATAAAATACCCCGATTTAATTATCTCTATATTGGAGTATTTCTGGTTGGATGATGATTTCAATTCCAAAACTGTAATAGGTTTTTGTACACATAACAAATATAATGTTGGTGGCCAATGCCTTCAACCACAAATTATTTTGAAGATATGCGATATACTTTTAGATAATAATATATTATCCCTAAATCGTCGAGGTGGAGCATTGGGTGGCGATACATGTTACTTATTTGTATGGAAGGAAACTCGGGGGAAATGGGAAGCCTATAAACAGATATATAATCATATATATTCATCACTAGTTTATGGGTTTGACTATATATATCGCTATTATCAAGACAAGGTTATTCCGATTATTGCTTATCAAGAAGATGATACCCAATCAATGGGAAGTGCATTTAGATTTCACAACGGAATAGTTACTGCTCGACATTGTATAACAGATGGTGCTTATTTTTCAATCAAAGGATTAGACCCTTCTAAATTTGAACAGACAAAAGTTTATGTAAGTAAGAATCCTGCAATAGATGTTGCTTATATTGAGACTGGAGAAAGAACAGAAACTCATTGTGATAATCCGCAGATACTTGATAATGTATTAGTTATGGGCTATCCTAAGATACCTATGTTTCTTGATTTTTTAACAGCAGAAAAAGCTTCAATATCAACAATAGCCAAATGGAGAATGACTCCGACCAATGGCGATATCACAGCTATTGCGTCTAATATTTACGCGAAGGACACTGATTTACTTTTAATTACAGCCAGAATAAAAGGAGGCAACAGCGGTGGGCCTATTATAAATAAGCGCGGTTGTGTTGTTGGGGTTGCTTTTAGTGAACCTCTATCAGAAGGTAAAGGATATGATGATTTAGGATACGGTATAGGTATGCCAATATCCGTACTTAATGACATAATAGGGGAAGAAAATACAATCTCACCCAGATTTATAAATTGGCTTGACGAATAGAGGCGAATAAATTATGGATAAATTGAAGGTGCAAAGCCGTGATGTGGTGGGTGGCAATGTGGCGAAGATTGCCGCGTTGTTTCCGCAGTGCGTTACCGAGCGAAT
>CAYTLU010000387.1:0-3309 GCA_964438665.1 uncultured Bacteroides sp. | reverse complement strand
ATTTCTTGATATCCCCCATTGAGTTTTCGTAAATTTGCAGTACATATTAACCCACTAAATATCATATTTATGAGGAAACTTTTACTACTACTTTCGTTTTTAGTAACATTCGGCACTCTGCTGGCACAGAGTGATGTTACTTTTAATTTTACCAATCTCTATGGAGCATCTACGATATCGGATCTTTCGGCTGAATCGAAAACAGTTGATGACGTCACCATTTCTTATGAGAAGGGAAATTCAAGCAGCTCTCCGGCGTACAACAAATCCGGCGAAGTCAGACTATATGGCGGTAAATCAAATACAGTTTTGGATGGTAACAAAATGACTGTTAGCGTGCCTGCCGGTACTAAAATCACCAAAATTATTCTTAATCATGGTTCATCTTGCACATGGGGAACTCTAACCGCCGACAATGGGTCACTTGAAATCTCGAGCAGTCATGACGCAACATGGACAGGTGATTCCGAAAGTGTAATATTTACACTCAGCAGAAATGCTTCAGCGACAGGGACCTCAACACAATGGCGTATCAAAACAGCAGTTGTAACCGTTAAGGCTGGAGACCCTACTGCCGTAACTCCTCCCACTATTACGCTGGGCGAAAACAATATGGTGTCGATAGAGCAAGCTGACGGTGCTGATATATACTACACTACCAACGAAGAAGACCCCACCACGGCATCAGCCTTATACACCGGGCCGTTCGCAATCACAACAACCACAACAATCAAAGCAATTGCCGTGCTTAATGGCAAAGCTAGTGCTGTTTCGACAAAAGTGCTCAAACCGAACACTCTCTCAAGCCTTGCTGAATTCCTTGAACTGCAGCCGACCGGAGAAACAAAGGTCAATACTCCCCTCACGGCTATATATCAGTGCGGCCGCAATCTTTACCTTACCGATGGCTCTGATTTTATCCTCTCATATAATGACAACGATGTTGCTGACGTGAAAAACCTTGGTGCCGTTAACGGCGATGTAATCAGCTTCATTAGCGGAACATACCTTGACAAGAATGGTCTGTCGGAAATCATTCCTTCCGCCATCGGGGAGAAAACTGCCGGAACTGCCGTGACACCGGAAGAACTCGCCATAGAGGAACTCAGCACAAATATGCTTAACAAGTATGTCCGCATAACCGATGTCTCGATTGTGGCCGCTACTTCAGCCAACAACTACACTGTCACAGACTCGACCGGAACAATCGTTCTTTATAACACATTCAACAACGCAAGCTACTATCCCGAAGCAATTACGCTTCCTGATGGAACAAAGGGCAACGAAATCCCTGAAGGCGAAGGCTTCACAATTGAGGGTTTTGTTAGCATCTTTAGAAACACGCTCCAGATCACCCCGATATCTATCACAGGCGGAAATGTTATGGAGACTGTTGCAACTCCGACTTTCACTCCGGTTTCCGGCAGCGCACTTGACGCCGGCGCACAGATCACAATCGAATGTGAAACCCCGGGCGCAACGATCTATTACACAACTGACGAAACCGCTCCTTCTGCATCTTCTCAGGAATATACCGGTGAGCTTACATTTACTGAAGATGTAACAATTAAAGCCATTGCAGTTAAAGACGGCATGCTTGACAGCGATGTTGCCACTGCAACCTATACTCTCAAAGTAGCCGGTCAGGAAACCGCAACATTCGATTTTACAGCAACCGGAAATGCTTCAACTCTCACCACATCGACAATTGCTGCAAGTAAAGAAAATACCGCAGATGCCAGCAATATTCTTACGGGCGCTACATTCACAAACGGTCCGATCGAACTTCAAATTGGTAAAGGCAATGGCACTTCTCATCCTCGTTGGTGGATAGAAAATAGCGGTAACGATATCAGGGCATATCAGAACAATGAGATTGTTGTCAAGGTGTGTGAAGACGGCTATAGAATCGAGTCTATAGAATATTCGCAGATCTCCGGCAGCAACGGTTGGGCATCTTCTTGGACAGTAGTTCCTGCTGATGGCGCTTGGAGCGGAAAGAAATGGACAGCTCCGGCTGATTCAAAACTCAATCAAGTCAGCATGATTCCCGCTGGAGCATCGCGCATAGCAAAAGTTAATGTTGTTTACGTTGAAGATTCGGGTGCAGTTTCCGGTATCGAAGACCTCGATGTTGACAATTCCAACGCACCTGTTGAATACTACAATCTTCAGGGTATCCGCATCAGCGCCGACAACCTTACCCCAGGCATCTATATCCGCCGTCAGGGATCGGATGTAGTGAAAGTCCTTGTAAAATAAATCAGGAGTGTCGGCGTAATAGCCGATATTCTCCAACCGTAACTCACCAAAAGGGTCGCCCACCGGCGGCCCTTTTTCCATCATTTGGTACGGTCGAGGCATGCTTCGACCTCATTCCCGACCTAAATTCGCCACTAGGTTGCATAAAAGATGCCGTATATTTGTGCAAATATCTTTTATGCACAATTAAAAATGAAGAATAAAATTTTAATCATATCAGTGACGATGATCTGCGGCTTGTCAGCCATCAGCTGCGGACACAAAGGCCACGATGATCATGACGGACATGACGAACACGGCGAACATAACGAAGCTGCCCACGAACACGGTCAGGATGAAATCGTTATAGAACCGGATGATGCAAAGAAATTCGGCATCGAAACGCAGACCGTCGGTCTCACACCGTTTAACGACATTATCCGCGTTTCAGGCCGGATTGTCAACTCATCGACCGATGAAGCCACTATCACCGCTACTATTCCCGGTATTATAACACTTTCAAAAAATCTCATTGTCGGATCGCCTGTCAGCGCACAATCGACAGTCGCATCCATTTCGGCAAAAAGAATATCGGGCGGAGATCCCAATGAATCTGCGCGGGTGGCTGTTGCCAATGCAAAACGTCAGCTCGACCGCCTTGAACCACTATTGAAAGAAGGCATCGTGACGCGGCGTGAATATGACGAAGCTCTTGCCGCCTACAATTCAGCCAAGGCCGCATACAGTCCGGGCGCATCAGGCGCGGTCAGTTCGCCGATCTCCGGAGTCGTAACGCAACTGCTGGTTACGTCTGGCCGATATGTTGAAGCCGGAGAGCCGATAGCCGTGGTGAGCCGGAGCAACACACTCGTTCTCAGAGCCGATCTCCCGGAAAGATACCGCAGCATGCTTCCGCAAATCTCATCAGCCAACTTCCGCACCTCCTATGGCGATCAATGGATCTCGATCGACTCTCTTGGCGGCAAGCGCACGCAGGTTGCCGCCGGCGATGCACTTGCACAATCCGGTTTCATTCCGGTCTATTTCACGCTCCGCCACCACGCCAGC
>CAYTLU010000386.1:0-3557 GCA_964438665.1 uncultured Bacteroides sp. | reverse complement strand
ATCGACAACGGCGGGATCAACTCCGTGGACTTCATGGCCGGCGACAATGGCATATTTTTTTGTCGGGTCGGGATGGAATTCGTTGAGCATGACGCTGCCTTTCACCTGCTCCAAGGCGCAGACGGTATAGTCTTCGGCGTGCAGCGCATCGATGGCGTCCATAGTGTTTTCAAAATAGAGCCAATTGACGGATTCTTCCGCCCCGAGAGCGGTTTTGTGTATTTCCGGCGATGGGGGAGTAGCCGTTATTCCGCAGAGCATCAACCGATCCACGAGGAAAGCATCGGACGTGCGGAAAATGGCTCCTATGTTGTTGAGCGAACGCACATTGTCGAGCACAACGGTCAGCGGCAATTTAGGACGGGCGCGATACTCTTCCAAAGTGTCGCGCCCGAGATCCCATATAGTTTTCTTTTCCACGTGTGGGGGCGTAGGGGGTTAATCGATGATGTCGAAGCCGGTGTATTTGCGCAGGCACTCAGGCACAACGATTCCCTGTGGGGTTTGGTTGTTTTCAAGCAGAGCGGCCATGATTCGCGGCAGTGCAAGAGCAGAGCCGTTGAGTGTGTGACAAAGATGTGTTTTTTTGTCGGCAGCGCGATAGCGGCATTTCAGGCGGTTGGCCTGATAGGTTTCGAAATTGGATACGGACGACACTTCGAGCCAGCGTTTCTGGGCTGCGGAATATACTTCAAAGTCAAATGTGATGGCCGATGTGAAACTCATGTCGCCACCACACAGGCGAAGGATATGCCAGGGCAATCCCAGCTGTTCAAGAAGCCCCTGAACGTGGTCCTTCATCTCTTCGAGGGCGGCGTAGGAATTTTCGGGTTTTTCTATGCGGACAATCTCCACTTTGTCAAACTGATGCAGGCGGTTGAGTCCGCGCACATCTTTGCCATAGCTGCCGGCTTCGCGGCGGAAGCATGCGGAATAAGCGCAATTCTTTTTTGGCAGGGAGTCTTCGGAAAGAATGACATCGCGGTAGATGTTGGTCACCGGAACTTCAGCTGTCGGGATAAGATAGAGATTGTCTTCGTTGACATAATACATCTGGCCTTCCTTGTCGGGCAGCTGTCCGGTGCCGTAGCCAGAGGCTTCGTTGACAACGTAGGGCGGTTGGATTTCCAGATATCCGGCTTTTCCGGCTTCATCAAGGAAGAACTGGATGAGAGCGCGCTGCAGACGTGCGCCCTTGCCGATATAGACCGGAAAACCGGCGCCTGTGATCTTTACGCCAAGGTCGAAGTCGATCAGATTGTATTTCTTTGCGAGATCCCAGTGGGGCAGCGCATCTTCGGGAAGTTCGGGCATCGGACCGCCGGTTTTTTCAACAACATTGTCCTCGGCCGTGCGTCCTTCGGGAACCATTGCGCATGGCAGGTTGGGGATGGTCAGAAGAATGTTGCGGATTTCGGTTTCGGTCAGCGTCAGCTCATCGGCAATTGTTTTCTGCGATTCTTTTAGCGATGCTACCGTGGCTTTTGTTTGTTCGGCTTCTTCTTTCAGACCTTGTTTCATAAGTGCGCCGATTTTGGCGGCATATTGCTTGAGCTCTGCAGCTTTGGTGTCGTTGGACAACTGAAGCTCCCGGCGGCGATTGTCGAGAGCAATTATTTTTTCGATGGCGTTTTTGCCGTCGAAACCTTTGACAGCAAGGCGTTCAATGGCGTGCTGCGGATTTTCTTTTATCTGCTGTATGGTTAGCATGATTGGATGTTGATGTTTTGAGTCGGTTATCGTTGTGTGTCTATGCGAGCAATTCGCGAACCTTTGCTGAGATGGCTTTGCCATCGGCGCGTCCGGCGAGAGCTTTTGAGGCCACGCCCATCACCTTGCCCATCTCTTTCTGCGATGTTGCGCCAACCTGATCGATGATCTTGCGAAGTTCGGCGGTCAGTTCTTCTTCAGAAAGTTGCTTGGGCAGATATTCTTCGATGACGGCGGCTTCGGCCAATTCGTTTTCTGCCAGTTCGGGGCGGTTTTGTTCAGAGTAGATCACGGCTGTTTCGCGGCGTTGCTTGGCCATCTTGGCGAGGATTTTTGTTGCCTGTTCATCAGGGAGCGTTCCGTCAGAGCCTTTTGCGGTTTTTGCTTCCAGAAATTCTTTCTTGATTCCGCGCAGCGTTTCCAGGCGAACTTTCTCTTTTGCCAGCATAGCGGCCTTGATATCGTTGCTTATCTTGTCAAACAAGTCCATAATCAATGTTTTATGAGTGATTTACAGTTGATTGCTTTCGCAATTCGTTAATGCTGCAAAGTTACAAAATTTCGTGAGATTACAGTGTGGTTTTATCAATTTTTTGCAGGATTCGAGATGCCGAATGCAAACCATCATCCGGATTGCTCAATGCCTTAAAAATCATCTATTTGGTAGGGTTGGGCATGCCAGCTCCGTGATGCGGATTCCGGTCGGGACGTGTCTCGCCCCTACCGGATATTGGGGAGGACGCACGGCGTGTGTAATAATACGTAATCTCAGTTCTTAAATTTGTTATAGATAGTTCTTTGATGATCTTTGTTTTAGCTTCTCAATGGTTTTGTCGCATCCAAAATAATCCAGCACATAAAGAGGAAATGCGCTTAACACCGCAACTTCAGGACATTTATGGCAAATGTGCTTTTCCAGTTGTCTTGAAAAGACAGCTTCTTGTGATATTAAAGATGTGGGCAATGTAAAGGTATCGTTAACAAGATAATTAGCTTTGCATAGGTGGGCAGCAATCAGCTCTTGCCAGACAGGTTTTGTGTATGAATTTACATTTGACAATTGCGGCTTGCTATCTTTGGCGGCGACATTCTTGTAATGGGGCTCTTTCAAACAATCATCCATGTCATGACATTCGTCTTTGTATGGGCAATTCATGCGCTTGCATTTTACTGTCAGTGATTTGAAACTTTCCAAATCCTTGAAATGACGTATGGCTTCCACCATTGGATAGCTGATGTAAAGCATTCCCTCGTCTGTTTCATCATTGAAAAAGGATAGCATTTCTTTTATCTTATCGTCATCAGCCAATGTTGAGTGGGCATCATAGTCGAAAAACAAATATATGTAGGCAAAACTGTTACGATTGTAATCTTTTAGAATATCGGCATTTTCGGCTGTTCGCTCCTTTAATAGTGAAACAATATCTATTGGGAAGCCTTTTTCATCTTTGATGGCACGATACAATTGGTATATCTCCGCATCAAACACGCATTTTATGGCATGCCTGTCACCTAAGAAATTACGTTCTAATTTCTTAACAAGCTTATCTTCTGCCTTGACGCCCTCAAAGATAAAAAGCGTTTTCTCATTATTCATTGTAGAAAGCACCAGCACGATAGATTTTTTCGATGTTATGACCAAAACGCAATTCTTTGTCCGTGCAATCAGCCAAACACATGATTTTGTTATTGTTCAGGATGAAGTTGCAATCCGGGCGCAACAGGTCGTTCGTCATCAGATATGTATTATGTGACGATGTGAAAATCTGACAATCCAATGCAAACAGCCGCTTGCTCACCTCAAAAGCCAGACGGAAATGATAGAAAGCGTCAAACTCATCTATAAA
>CAYTLU010000385.1:0-4895 GCA_964438665.1 uncultured Bacteroides sp. | reverse complement strand
ACTATTTCCTTTGCCGGAACACCGGCAAGGGCGGCAACGGCTCCTCGCCACTGACATCCGATAGGCTTCATCACCGGGCTTATGGCTTTGCCCATCATTTCCAGATAGGAATCTGTTTTTTCCTCAGGATTGTCGCTATGGCTGCTCAGAGGAAAATAGTTCAATGCCCACACGATAATGCTTGCAACGAGAATCACGCCACCCATTTTTTTCAGGTATTGCTCACCCTTTCCCCACATGTGGCGCAGTGAGGATTTCATTGTCGGTATGCGGTAGGGGGGGAGTTCCATCACAAACGGAGTCTCATCGGCTTTGAAATATAATTTTCTCAAAAGGATGGCTGTCAGCATCGCCACCAGAACACCGGTAAGATAGATCCCAAGGAACACAAGCGCAGCGTGAGTGTCAAAAAATGTTCCGACAAGCAACACATAGATTGGCAATCTTGCCGAACAGGACATGAATGGATTTATCAATATTGTGATAATTCTGCTGCTACGGCTTTCAATGCTTCTGCTTGACAGAATTGCCGGAACATTGCAGCCGAATCCCATCACTAACGGAATGAACGACTTGCCATGAAGACCTATGCGGTGCATCAGTTTATCCATTATGAATGCCGCCCTGGCCATGTAGCCCGAATCTTCCATCCATGATATGCAGAAGTAAAGGATTAGGATATTGGGCAGAAACACTATGACTCCGCCAACGCCTCCTATGATTCCATCGGCTATGAGGTCTTTCAATGCGCCATTGGGCATATAGTCGTTAACGGCCGCGCTAAGCCAATCGACCAGATATTGAATCCAGTCCATCGGATATGATCCGATCTCAAATGTTGCCCAGAACACGCCTAGCATTACTATGAGGAATAAGGGGAATCCAAACAGTTTGTTGGTGACAATGGCATCGATGGCGTGAGTGCTTGCCGCCGCATCGCCACTGCCTTTTACCAATGTCTCTGCTAGCGCGCCGGATATGAAGCCATATTTCTCGCTAGCAATCGCTGAGGTTATATCCTCTCTGCGGATTCGTTCTATTTGGGCGATCTCTTCATCGCGAATTTTCAGAATTGTTTTGGCTTCAGGGCTTGTCCCGATATACCGTTCGGCTTCATCGTCATGCTCCAGCAGTTTGATGGCAAGATAGCGCGGAGAAAAATGGCGTTCGATGTCTTTGTCGGCTTTAAGCATGTCTTTCAGCTTGCTGACGCTTTGCTCTATGTCCTGTCCGAGATTGACATGAATATGGCGCACGGCCTTATGCTTGTCCTCATAGACGTCAATCACGGTTCGCCATAGCTCATCAATCCCAAATCCGCTTTTCGATATGGTTGGCACGATAGGCACTCCGATCATTTTTCCTAACAGATTTGCATCAATCTTATCGCCGGCACGCTCCAGCTCGTCATACATGTTGAGGGCGATCACCATCCTGCGGTCCATGTCTATGAGTTCGGTGGTCAGATATAGATTCCGTTCAAGGTTTGATGCGACCACAACATTCAGAATGACATCCGGCGTTTCCTCTTTAAGATAGCGGCGGACATACAGTTCTTCCGGAGAATAACAATCAAGCGAATATGTTCCGGGCAGATCGATCAGATTGATTGTATAGCCGCCGTATTTGAATGAACCTGCTTTTGCATCAACCGTCACTCCGCTATAGTTCCCGACATGTTCATTGGCTCCGGATGCTTCATTGAAAAGCGATGTTTTCCCGCAGTTCGGATTTCCTATCAGAGCAACATTTATCGTTTTGCTCTTTTCATGGAATGTTGCGAATCGGTCAGAGTCGCTGGTTGTCGCCTTATGAACGCCGTTAGGCATTTCCATACTGTCATCCGGGAGTTCATCGGCCGGAACAACCTCGACAAGAGAAGCTTCGTAGCGTCTTAAAGAGACTTCATAATCGAGGATACGGTATTTGATCGGGTCGCGCAATGGAGCATGAAGCAGAACTTCTACTTCTTGGCCTTTTACAAACCCCATCTCTATCAATCTTTTACGAAATGCACCATGCCCAAGTATCTTGACGATTCTTGCTTTCTTTCCTGTGGGTAATTCGCTTAGTCTAACCATTTGTTGCGTTTTGAAACGCAAAGTTCATAATTTTTGCTTAATTTGTCAAGGATAAGCGGCGTTTATTTAGAATTATTTTAAATAATGGCTCTTGATCCGGAGTTTATCTGGCAAGAATAAGCGCGCTGACCGGGGCTACGGTGATGTTTCCGCCTTTGAACTCACGCAATCCGTTGCAATCTATATTTCCGTCCTCGGCCGCAATGATCCAGTCGCCTTTCTTGATTTTCAGATCATACGGCTTGTTTCCGCCATTGAAGACGATTTTTATTTCTTTCCATTGGTCTCCGTTGGCATTGTTTTTTATACTGTATGAGACAACATTTTTTTGCCGTGGTGAATCGAAAACAATGTTCCGTGCAATATCTTCGGCGGTTTTCATTCGGAATGCCGGATGCATCTTGCGGAGTTCGATGAGTTTTTGGTAATATTTGAAAAGAGAATTGTATTTCGCCTTGTTGGTCCAATCGATGGCATTTATCGAGTCGGGCGATTTATAGCTGTTGTGTACACCTTGCTTGTTGCGGAACACTTCCTCTCCTGCAAAAACAAACGGCGTGCCTTGCGATGTGAAAACTATTGTCTGGGCAAGTTTCGCTGCTCTTATCCGATCTTCTTCAGACGACTGCGGCATTGAGGCGGCCAGCTTGTCAGTCAGGCACAGGTCATCATGGCAGGAAACGTAATTGATGATCTGTTCGGGGCTTGAAGCATAGGCAAATTTCGAGTTGTTTCCTTTTGCATAGTTGATCTGCGGATGGGCAGTCGAAGCTACCACCCCGATTTTGATTGTCTCCTCCAGCCCCGGTTTGCCGGTTGCGAAACCTCTGTCTGTGACTTTGCTGTAATGGCCTTTGATGGCATCGCGGATGTCATCGCTGAACACGGCGATCCCATGCATTTTCGCTACATTTTCTTTCAATGCGCGTTTGTCGGTAGGCAATGGGGAGTCTCCGGCAGTCCAGCCCTCTCCATATATAATGATGTCGGGATTTATTTTCTTCAGTTCGGAAGCAACCAGATTCATTGTTTCAATATCGTGGATTGCCATCAGATCAAAGCGAAATCCGTCAATATGGTATTCGTTGGCCCAGTATTTCACCGAGTTGACAATATAGTCACGCATTTGCTGCCGTTCGGATGCCGTTTCATTGCCGCATGCCGATGCATCGCTGTATGAACCGTCAGCTTTATGCCGGTAGTAATATCCGGGAGCTGTAAGTGAAAAATTTGATTTGTCATTGACCGCCGTGTGATTATAGACCACGTCCATTATGACTCCTATTCCGGCATCATGAAGAGCCTTAACCATTTCTTTCATCTCCCTGATGCGTGTCGTGGGATTGGATGGATCTGTTGAATATGATCCTTCAGGCACATTATAGTTCTGCGGATCATAACCCCAGTTATAGACATTTGCGGGAAGATTTGATTCGTCAACGCTGTTATAGTCAAACGATGGAAGGATATGTACATGCGTCACGCCAAGTTCCTTAAGATGGTCGATGCCGGTTTTCATCCCTTCGGGAGTCGCAGTCCCGCGCTCGGTCATTGCGAGAAATTTCCCTTTATGCACAATGCCCGATGACGGATGAAGCGACATGTCTCGATGGTGCATTTCATATATGACCGCATCTGTTATGGATTTGACCTCAGGACCTTTGTCTTCATTCCATCCTTGCGGATTTGTTGCTGAAAAATCTATGATCGCTGCGCGTTTTCCGTTTGTGCCCACGGCTTTTGCCCACACTCCCGGAGTCTCATCAAGCCATTTGCCGTTGTGTTTTATTTTGAACGTGTAAAATCTGCCGTAGAGTTTTTCTGACGATGATGCTGTCAGAGTGCCGTTTTCTGCTCGCGTCATCTTTAGCGTATCGATGGGATTGGAGTTGCGGTCGCTTGGATATATCAACACCATCGCCTCCTCTGCCTCCGGAGACCATAGACGGAAATGCGTTCCGTTGTCATCTATGGTGAGTTCCAGTTTAGATTCATTGTTGGAATAGACCGGAAATTGTGAATATTTGGCATTATCATGGTCTTGCGCATTCAGTCCTTCTGAATCGACAGTGCAAGCTAACATGGTGACTCCACAAAATGCCATAAGCGTTTTGTTCATTTGTGACTTAAAAAGTTATTATTACGTAAGTATGATATCGTAGTTTTAATCTATTCAGCAGATAACTGCTTTTTTGACCCATGCTTCACATTTGACTATATAACATCCTTTTTGCAATTCGACAAAAGAAACTGCTTCGCTAAGCTGTATCTTTTTTATCAATTGTCCGGTTATGGAGTAGATTTGAAATGTGTAGGTCTTGCCATCTGACGGACATGCTATTTCAAGCCCGCCATGACGAACCGTAAGTGTAGGCTCTGCAATGGAAATTTCCTGACGCGCAGTCGGAGCGGCAGTCGCCGATTCGCTTTGCAGCAAACCGCCTGATGCCAAAAGAGCCATTATCAGTATTAATTTCTTCATTTTGCAGTATTCCTTTATGCAAAATTAGTGATTTTGCAGAGAGGATGCAATATCAGAGCCTTTCAAAGCCGCATTGAGTGTGTTAAATATATATAATACGAACTGTGGCGGCGGAGACAAATCGTCATCTCCGCCGCCAGATTGATCAAGCAGGGTTCGAAAACCGACAATGCTTTAAAGTCGTGAAATCGCCCCCCCCGATTGGGCTATCTCTGCCAGAGTTTGATGGCGACACCTACCATGAAGTCGAAATAAGCTTTGGCATCGGAATCATCATCGTCGAGGTTTGTACCGGCAAAGCCTATGTTCCCGAATACGCCAAAGAATTTGGA
>CAYTLU010000384.1:0-18002 GCA_964438665.1 uncultured Bacteroides sp. | reverse complement strand
GGTAGATGCCCTTAACCTTAAAGCCGCTGAAGATTGCCGAACGAGTGACGGCGCGGATTGCCGCATTCATACCGGGAGCATCACCCCCTGAGGTCAGAATGCCGATACACTTGATTTCTGCCATAATATATTTTGATTTTTTCTAGTTTACGCTTGATGTTCGCAAAGTTAATCAAAAACGCCGAAAAAAACACACCGCCAAATCAAAAAGAATCGAAACCGACCTCATCCGATCCAATAAAACGATGCTGCTGCCAAAAGGATATGAAAAAGGGTAAGCTGACTACATCGCACCGCTACGACCCGGTACCGTTGCTTCGATCAAGACCTGGCGGAGTTCCCGGGGAGCTGGTCGTGTAGGACTTACCCGACTGCAAAGTTACAACTTTTTCTTGAATTCCCAAATCCGTATTTTTCCGTCATGGAATATTTTATTCCGCTGATACTACTATTAGCTTAGACTCACCGCGCCAAGGGAGCGAAGCGGCATACTGCTGATAGCGCAGTCTGACCGGCTTGCCGCCTGACTGCATGGATTGAAGCCGACGCGCCAGACGTTCATCGGCTATGGTGACAGAACGTGAAGGTGTGTATGTCGATGCGGTGTCAGCGAGTCGCTGCAACTCGACAATCTCAGCTTCGTAGGTCTTGAAAAAGACGCCTCTGCGCTCCACTTTCTGAATATATACGTCCATTACCGCATCATCGACCGTCGGCGTCAGATAGCGGAAGTAGGCTATTACGCAAAAAATGATCAATATGATAACAGCTCCGCATCCTACCTTGAATCCGCATCCGAACCCGCGGCCGGGCCTGCGTCCCGCCCCACTATCTGACTCGCCATGACCGTGCGGGCCATCCTCGCTGAAATTAATCATACCGCCGGTTTGCCGTGTGCGCTCCTTATCCTGCGGCTGCGGTTGGGATTCGCTGTCGCTTTCGTCAAGGAAATAGTCAGGGAAATCATCGTTGACAAACATACGTCATGGCTTATTAGGCAAGTCGGTTGAAGTGAAACGCCTATGGATTGCAATGCAGATAAAAGTAAACAGGCCAAGAGCAATCAGCAACAAAGTCTGAGAGCCGAGAACCAGATTAGCGAACGAAGCCGAGTATTCGGCCGTCAGCTCCGGGATGCCGGCGGAATAGATACTGAGTCCGAATATGACAGCGTATTGCCACGGACCGATACCGCCATTTGACGGAACAACCATCGCAATGCTCGAAAGCACAAAACACATCATAACAGCTCCCGCGCCATAGTCAGCAACCACTTTGGCCGTTGCCGGAAAAGCGAAGAACGCCACATAGAGCTGCAGAAAGTAGCATCCCCAGATGCATATTGTCAGCACCAGCCATCGTCCGCGTCCGGGCATTGTGGCAACCGCCGACATACCTCGCCACAGTCCGGCCCCAAACTCTTTGAAACGCGCTTTGAATCCGGCTGAAATGAAACGGCGGAATATCAGCCATACAACCGCAACCGCAACCAGCACAACAATGTAGGTCCACGGCGACAGAACATAACCCTTTACAGTCTCAATCAGCGCATTTTCTCCGCCTTGCGACAGATAACTGATCAACGGTCCGCCGGCAAAAACGAATGTAGCGAAAGTCATCAGCGCAACAGTGATCGAGTCGGCCAGACGGTCAGCAATCATCGATCCAAACACCCCATCGAAAGGAGCGTGTTGCCGCTGTGAAATATATCCGGTGCGCCAGATTTCACCAAGCCGAGGGAAAACCAGATTGACGGCATACGTACCGAAAATGCTGAGCACCACCGGAAACAAAGGCGGATTGACATCAATGGCCCGCAACTGTATGCGCCATCGCATGGCCCGGAACACGTGTGAAAAAACGCTTATGAACATAGCTGTTGCAATCCAGATAAAATTGCAGTCTGTGCGGATTATCCGCCACATTTCGCCGATGTCGATATCCGAGAAAAGTTTCCAGCAAAGCCCAACAGTGATTACCAACGGAATCACAATTTTGAAAAAAAACGACCAAAAGCTTTTTTTCGCTGATGGCGATTGGCCGAGGGATGGCATTTGTTGTCTGGATGTGTTCATAAGTTGGCGCAGTTATCGCGACAAAGTTAGCAAATCTCCCGGTTTTGACAGCATCTTTTCTCTTTTTTCAAGCCACTCCGGGCAATAACAGAGACTTGCACATCGACAAATATACTATTTTTGACTGTTTTTTATCCATTTTATCCTTTTTTGAGTAATATTATATTTCTATCATGGTAATATTTTCTACTTTTGACACAAAATTTCAATTATTTCTGCTATGGAAAAGAAATTACAGCACGTAGAGCCCACACTAATAAAAAAATATGCATCCCAATTCAGCAACTTCGGTTCGGATTATGTCTTTTCGCGTGTAACCAACCCCTCTCAGCTATCAGAGATACACTCCCATACGATACGTCTCGGAGGTGTGACAATCATAATGTGTCTTAGCGGCAAGATCGACATCAATGTCAATCTCAACGACTACACCCTAAATCCAAACACCCTTATGGTGATCAACCCCGAAAGCGTATTTAATGTCAATCAGGTCGATTTAAACTGTATCGATGTTTATGTCTTTGTCATCTCTCCTGAATTCATTCGCGACATAAATTTCGAGATCAGCATCATGACCACAATGAACATCACATCCAACCAACCGCCGCTGCTTAATCTCTCTGCGGAAGAGGTAAGACTGATGAGCCGCTATTTCGATCTGATTCACTACAACACTGTCGATAACACGGATGCCCGCTATGTGAGATCCATTTCACGATCGCTCATTGCTGCGGCAGTCTATCAGCTGATGCAGTTTGCCTCCAACCGCGCAAGCCAGCCTAGCGCACCGACCTTATCGCGCCGCGCCAACTACCTTAAAGAATTCATGCATCTGGTATCTATCCACTATCGCCGGGAACGAGGGGTGGCATTCTATGCTTCGAAACTTTTTATTTCACCAAAATATCTCTCTCTGATCATAAAAGAAAGCACAGGGCGTTCGGCCGCAAAATGGATTGACGACTACGTTATTCTTGAAGCAAAAAACCTGTTGAGATTTTCCGGCAAGAACGTGCAACAGGTGGCTTATGAACTGAATTTCAGCAATCAATCATCATTTGGAAAATACTTCAAGCATCTGACCGGAATGTCTCCCACCAAGTTCCAGCGGTCATAGGGCAGCAGCAATAACGCCAAAAACAAATTAAACTTAGTTTTATTATTTTTGACAATTTTTTCGTTAATTTTTTGCAAAACATTTGGAGGAAAAATCCCGTGTTTATACTTTTGTAGCGCTGAAAGCATTTTTTGATATTCGACCCATTTAAATCGGAAGCAAAAGATGCTCCACATAGGATAAAGACAATAGTTGTTTTATAGATAATTGTGTATTTGAAGCTTAAGGGAAGTCGTGAGACTTTCCTTTTGTTTTATACACCAATTGTTGCTAACTTTGCCGGACAATAGAGAAAAACTTCCGACAAATACGATTCGGAATAAAGGTAAAAAGATATGTCAACATACAATGAGTCTGCGAAGCCGAAAGTGACTACGGCTTCGCTGCGTAAAATGAAGGCCAACGGCGAAAAAATCGCATGCCTTACTTCTTATGATTTTACAATGGCGCAGCTTGTGGATGCTGCCGGTGTGGATTTTATTCTCGTTGGCGATTCAGCTGCAAATGTCATGATGGGCTATGACACCACCGTGCCTATCACTCTCGATGATATGATCACGTATGCCAAGGGCGTTGTGCGCGGCGTCCACAGGGCGATGGTGGTAGTTGACATGCCTTTCGGCTATTATCAGGGATGCCCCGACACCGCTTTGGCTTCCGCCGTCAGAATCATGAAAGAGACCGGAGCAAGCGCCGTCAAGATGGAAGGCGGCGAGGAAATCCGAGAGTCGATAGCGCGGATTCTGTCTGCGGGCATCCCGGTCTGCGGACATCTTGGACTGACGCCGCAGTCAGTCAACAAATTCGGCGGATTCGGCGTGCGCGCCAAGGAAAACGCTGAGGCCGAAAAGCTGATTGCCGATGCAAAGATGCTTGACGAAATGGGCTGTTTCGCAATCGTACTTGAAAAAGTGCCGGCCACGCTTGCCGCCCGGGTGACTAAAGAAGTCAACGCGGCCGTTATAGGAATCGGGGCCGGATCTGATGTCGATGGTCAGATACTCGTGGCTCAGGATATGCTTGGCATGAATCGCGGATTCTCTCCCAAGTTCATGCGCCGCTACGGCGATCTGGCCGATGCGATCGAGAAATCGGTTGGGAACTATGTGGCCGATGTGAAATCTGTTGATTTCCCTAACGATTCGGAACATTATTAATTGTTGGAAAACATGAAGCCGGCTATATCAACGGCTAACCTCTATGTCAAGATATTTCGTCTTGGCCTGCCGATTCTTATCGGCCAGCTCGGCTCTATTGTAGTAGGATTTGCCGATACCACGATGGTGGGGCATTATTCTACAGATGCGTTGGCTTCAGCCTCGTTTGTCAACAATCTTTTCAATGTGATAGTATTCGCCAGTCTGGGCTTTGCCTACGGACTGACACCACTCGTTGGCGCACTGTTTTCGCAGAAACGCTACGGACAGATAGGCGCGCTCATGCGCACCGCCGTTGCAGTCAACCTGTTATTCAGTCTGTTGTTGACGGCAATAATGGGATTTTTATACCTTAATCTACATCGACTCGGACAACCGCCTGAGTTGCTGCCTCTGATCCGTCCCTATTATCTGATTGTGCTGTCAGGACTGATTCCGCTGACAATATTCAATGTGTTTGCACAGTGGAGCTACGCTATCAATAAGACACGTATGCCAATGTGGATAACCCTTGCAGCCAACATTGTAAACATAATCGGCAATTATGCCTTGATTTACGGACACTGGGGCATGCCTGAAATGGGACTGAACGGAGCAGGCATCTCCACTTTGGTCGCAAGACTGATCTGCGCCGTAGCAATCGTTGGCATATATTTCTGTTCGCGTCAGTATGCCGACTATCGCCGTGGATTTCTCCGCGGACGCATCACAAGCCGTGCTGTTAGGCAAATCAACCGCACATCATGGCCAGTGGCATTGCAAATGTCGTTTGAGTCCGGATCATTCACTTTTGCCGCCGTCATGGCCGGATGGATCGGCGACATCTCACTTGCCGCATTCCAAGTAGTGGTGATTCTGGGAACACTCGGCTTCTGCATCTACTACTCGATGGCTGCGGCGGTATCGGTGATGGTTTCAAACGCGGCAGGGCTTTCCGATCGCGTTCTGATGCGGCGCACAGCATTCATCGGCTACCGGATTCTGCTGTTTCTGGCAGCCTGTTCGTCTATGCTCTTCGTGTTTGCCGGTCCTGACATCATTTGCCTGTTCTCGGAAGATCCAGAAGTCATAGCACTGGCTTTGACCCTGATTTTTCCACTGGTACTGTATCAACTCGGCGATGCCACCCAAATCACGTTTGCCAACGCACTTCGAGGGACATCCGAAGTCATGCCGATGCTTTGGATTTCATTTGTCTGTTATGTCATTGTAGGCATACCGGCAACCTATTTGCTTGGATTCCCATGCGGTCTTGGACTCTACGGCATCATCCTGAGTTTCTCAGTCAGCCTGTTTCTCGCGGGAGGACTTTTTCTCTATTTCTTCCTGCGATCGACCCGCCGCACATCCCAATCTTGAGATTGGAACACCGGGTTTAAGATACATAGACCTCCGGAGGGGAGAATGCGGATTTTTCAATTATTTTCAGCAGCGGCTCAGATTTATGAGCCGAGTTGGAGACGAGGTTATTTTTTTTTGCTATTTTTGTGTGTCGGGAATAATTTCCGGTGCGAAAAACAGTAGCCTTACCACAATTGGGAACATATATTATAAAATATAAAACTACCATAATATGAAATTTGAAAAGATTGAGGGGCTCATAGATGCTCCATTCACTCCATTTGATTCTGACGGCAATGTCAATCTTGAACCGATTCCGGCTTATGCCGCAATGCTGAAAAAAAACGGGCTGAAAGGCGTGTTTATCAACGGCTCGTCGGGCGAAGGCTACATGCTGACTGACGACGAACGCAAACGCCTGACAGAAGCCTGGGTGAAAGCTGCGCCGGAAGGATTCAAGGTGATTGTTCATGTCGGGAGCTGCTGCGCACGCTCATCGCGCGAACTTGCCCGCCACGCTGCCGAGACCGGAGCTTGGGGCATCGGAGCTATGGCACCGCCTTTCCCAAAGATCAACCGCGTTGAGGAACTTGCAAAATACATCGAGGAAATAGCATCGGGCGCGCCGGAACTGCCGTTCTACTACTACCATATCCCGGCATTCAACGGAGCATATCTGCCAATGGTGAAATTGTTGGAAACGCTTGACGGACGCGTGGAAAACTTCGCCGGCATCAAATATACGTTTGAGAGCCTGTATGAATACAACCAGTGCCGTCTGTATGGAAACGGAAAATATGACATGCTTCACGGACAGGACGAAACCATTCTGCCATGTCTGGCTATGGGTGGAGCGCGCGGAGGCATCGGCGGCACCACAAACTACAATGGCCGCGAACTTACGGCAATCATCGATGCTTGGAACAGCGGCGATATAGAAGCCGCCCGCAAACATCAGAATTTTTCGCAAGATGTGATTAACGTCATCTGCCACTACCGCGGCAATATCGTAGGAGGCAAACGCATCATGAAGCTCATCGGTCTGGATCTGGGTCCGAACCGCACCCCATTCCAAAACATGACCGATGAAGAGGAAGCCGCAATGAAGGCAGAATTGGAAGCCATCAACTTTTTTGAAAAATGCAACAAATTCTAGAATATGTGTACATCTGACACCCGCGAATATCTGAAACACTGGCAGGAGCGTTACCGCAAAGATTTGACTGCCAACATCCTTCCTTTCTGGCTTGAATATGGCCTTGACAGGGAAAACGGTGGAGTATATACATGCGTAGATCGTCAGGGAACGCTGATGGACGGAACAAAATCCGTATGGTTTCAAGGACGTTGCGCTTATGTCTATGCACTGGCCTACAATAATATCGAACGCCGTCCGGAATATCTGGAGATGGCCAAAAGTTGTCTGGATTTCATCGAGGCCCATTGCTTTGACACAGACGGCCGAATGTATTTCGAGGTGACAGCCGATGGTCGGCCTCTGCGCAAACGCCGCTATGTGTTTTCCGAATGTTTCGCCACGATAGCGATGAGCGAATATGCGCTTGCAACCGGCAACATGGCATACGCTGAAAAGGCTCTTGCCCTGTTTAAGGAGACTTTGCGTTTCATCAACACTCCGGGCATTCTGGAACCGAAATATCTGCCGACACAGGAAGCGCGCGGCCATTCAATCACGATGATACTTATCAACACAGCCGCATGCGTGCGCCGTGCGATAGCCGATCCCGCGCTTGACCAACAGATAGAACGCTCTCTGCGCGATCTGCGTGACTATTTCATCCACCCCGAATACAAAGCGCTGCTGGAAATGGTCGGTCCGAAAGGCGAACTCATCGACACGCTTGCCGGACGCGTCATCAATCCGGGACACTGCATTGAGACATCCTGGTTTCTGCTCGAAGAATCGAAACATCGCGGCTGGGACGAAGAAATCAAAAAAATGGCGCTGGAGATACTCGACTGGAGTTGGCAATGGGGCTGGGACAACGAATTCGGCGGCATAATCAACTTCCGCGACTGCAAAGGATTCCCGGCACAGGATTATTCACAGGACATGAAGTTCTGGTGGCCACAGACCGAAGCAATCATAGCATCGCTCTACGCCTATGAAGCAACCGGCGATGACAACTACCTGAAGATGCACTGCATGGCCAACGACTGGGCATTCGAACATCTGCCTGACCCGACATACGGCGAATGGTTCGGTTATCTTCACCGCGATGGCAGCGTTGCACAACCGGCAAAGGGCAACCTGTTCAAAGGTCCTTTCCACATTCCACGCATGCTCATCAAGAGTTCAATGCTTATTGACAATATCCTGAACTCCAAACCATAAACTATCTTCATGGCGAAGCTACGACAACTCCTTCCCGGCCTTTTACTGTTGATTTGCGCGATTGCTACGACAGGAAAAACAAAAGTTGCCTGCATCGGCAACAGCATCACGTATGGCTATCTTCTTGACGATCCATCGACCAAAAGCTATCCGTCACAACTCCAAAAACTGCTTGGGGAGGAATATGTGGTAGGCAATTTCGGCAAATCGGGGGCGACCTTGCTGCGCAAAGGCCACCGTCCATACTTCGATCAGCCGGAATTCCGATCGGCAATGGATTTCTGTCCGGATATAGCCGTGATCCATCTTGGCATCAATGACACCGATCCGCGCAACTGGCCCAATTACGGCGATGAATTTGCCGGAGACTACCTGGCGTTGGTTGACTCGCTTCGGGCAGTCAATCCAAGCGTCAGAGTGCTGATAGCCCGGCTGACCCCGATCGGAGCTTCGCACTTCCGGTTCAAGTCGGGAACTCGCCTCTGGCTTCGCGAAATTCAGGATATCATACCGCGCATAGCCAAAGCTGCCGGCGCAGAGCTGATCGATTTCGATGAGCCGCTACGCAACCGTCAGGATCTGATGCCGGATGCCATACATCCTAACGCCGAGGGTGCAGGGCTTCTCGCCAAAGAAGTATTTCAGGCAATCACAGGCAATCACGAAGGGCTGCAACTGCCGCATATCTACCAGACCGGGATGGTGATGCAGCGCGACCGTTACCTTCCGATAGAAGGCATTGCCGATGCAGGCCGCACCGTGAAAGTCACCCTGGGCGGCACAAGCCGGACTTGCACGGCCGACAATCGAGGCCGATGGTGCGTGATGATGCCGCCTATCATCGGTGGTGAAAGCTACGAAATGACCGTTACAGACGGAGACAGCACGATAAGGCTCACCGACATTCTTGGCGGCGAAGTGTGGATTGCTTCAGGGCAGAGCAACATGGAACTGCATCTTTCGTCAGATCTCGACTTTGAGACGGCCATGCAGAGCGCAGATGACCCCCGGCTGCGGTTTTATGACATGAAACCGGTGGTGCGTACCGATGACATCCAGTGGAGCGACTCGGCCATAAACGAAATCAACCGGCTGAACCATTTCAGGGCAACACGCTGGGAAGAATCGACCCAAAAAAATGCAGCAGAATTCTCGGCCGTGGCCTATTATTTCGGGCGGCATCTGCGCGACAGCCTGAAAGTGCCGATCGGGATAATCAGCAATCCGACCGGAGGGGCAACCACCGAATCATGGATTGATATCACCACGCTGGAGGATAACATACCGGAGATTCTGCTGAACTGGCGCACAAATGACTACGTGCAGAAGTGGGCGCAGCAACGAGCCGACAAGAACACCGGGCCGGAACATCCAAAAGCACGTCATCCCTACGAGCCCAGCTATCTCTTTTCTGCAGGAATCGAACCGCTGGGACATTATCCGATAAAGGGCCTGATATGGTATCAGGGCGAAAGCAACGCCCACAATACGGACATCCACGCCAGACTGTTCCCGCTGCTGGCTGAAAGCTGGCGCAGATATTTCAACGATCCAGAAATGCCGATAATCTATGCACAGCTGAGCAGCATCAACCGCCCTTCGTGGCCTGAATTCCGCAACAGCCAGCGCGAACTGGAAAAACAGATAAAGAACGTGTATATGGCCGTCACATCCGATGTCGGCGACTCAATCGACGTGCATCCACGGAGCAAAGGCCCGGTAGGAGAAAGAATGGCCCGGCAAGCGCTTCACCATGTTTATGGAATGACCGCCGTGACACCATCCGGACCGCAACCGATCAGCGCAAGAGCCGATGGGGAGGGTGCGATCATCATAAAGTTTGACAACGCCAACGGACTGACAACAGCCAAAGGCGATGCACCGAAAACATTTGAAATAGCCGAAACCGACGGGCTCTACAAGCCCGCAACGGCTGAAATAATCAACGGAAACGAAATAAAAGTCTATAATATGGAACTGAAGAATCCAAAATACGTGCGCTATGCGTGGCAACCGTTCACGCGGGCAAATCTGGTCAACGGCGATGATCTGCCCGCTTCCACTTTCAAGATCGAAGCCGAAAATATCACGGATGAGATAGAGCCGGGCATCGAATGTGGTATATCAGCCCCTTTTGCCGCCATGTCGGGCGGACGACTGATATTTGCCGGCGGATGCAACTTCCCGAAAGATCCTATGGCCGCAGGAGCGCAAAAGAAATTCTACAGCGGAATCTACGCGGCCGACACATCGACAATGGCTTGGGAACGCATCGGCACTCTTCCGCAGGCCACGGCCTATGGCGCGACAGCCAATACTCCGGAAGGGGTCGTTATGATCGGCGGCACGCCCGATGGCAAACCCACCGCCGATGTCAATATTCTGAGATTTGAAAACGGCGAGCTGAAAGGAATCGACGCCCTGCCATCGCTGCCCTGCACTCTTGACAATATGGCATCGGCTGCAATAGCCAACAAAGTCTATGTTGCCGGAGGTAATGCTGATGGGAAACCGTCAGCAGAACTGTATATGCTTGATCTCTCAGATCCGGCTCAAGGATGGCGCGAACTCCGCCGCATGCCGGGAAATCCGCGCGTCCAGCCGGTGATGGCTGCCGCAAAGAGCCGCAACGGCGAGACCTGTCTCTACCTGTGGGGAGGATTTGCCGGACGCTATGACGGCCATGAACCGACGCTGGAGTTGGGCGGACTCTGCTACACGCCGTCGAAAAACCGTTGGAGCGCACTGCCCGCCCCGACCGATGAAAATGGGGAGGCAATATCAACCGGCGGAGGGGCGGCATGCACCTTGTCCGACGGCCGCATTGCCGTCACAGGTGGGGTCAACAAGGACATTTTCCTAGCCGCGTTGCGCAATCAGCCTGCCGACTACCTGAGTCACCCCATCGAATGGTATCGATTCAACGCCAACATCCTGATATTCGACCCGCAAAAGGAAAAATGGAGCATCGAATCTGCAATGCCGGAGACAGCACGCGCAGGAGCGGCAATGATAGCCGGACCTCACTCCGACTTCTATCTGATTGGCGGAGAGCTGAAACCGCGCATACGCACCGCCGAGACAATCAACGTGACAGTCACAACAGAATAAACAATGAAAACAGATAAAATCCACGATCTTTCGGTCAGCAACTATGGCACGGCTCGCAAGCGTGACTACGACATTGCCATACTGCCTTGGGGCGCAACCGAACCTCACAATCTTCATCTGCCCTATCTGACAGATGCGATACTCAGCCATGATATTGCCGTCGATGCCGCATGCATGGCGGAGGAACTACATGGAATCATGGCTATGGTAATGCCGCCGGTAGCTCTGGGTGCGCAGAACCCCGGACAGCGGGATCTGAAATTCTGCGTTCACTATCGCTACGAGACGCAATCTGCCGTGCTTCGCGACATTGTAGCGTCGCTCTACCATCAGGGCATGCGCCGGCTGCTGATTATCAACGGACATGGAGGAAATTCGTTCAAAAGCATGATCCGCGATCTGGCCGTTGATCTGCCCGACATGCTGATAGCCGCTTCGGAATGGTTCAAGGTAGCTCCGGCGAAGGAATATTTCGACAATCCGGGCGACCACGCCGATGAATTGGAAACATCCGTCATGATGCACTATCATCCTGAGCTTGTCAATCTTTCAGAGGCCGGAGAAGGGAAGTCAGGCGGCTTCACGTCTGAGGGACTGCGCAACGGCCAGGCTTGGATTCCGCGCCGATGGGATCGCGTGTCGCTTGACACCGGAATCGGATCGCCGGCTGCCGCTTCGGCTGAAAAAGGCGCCGGATTCGCACAGGTGGTTGCCCGGCGCTATGCCGACCTGCTTAACGATCTGTGCAAAGACGAGAAGGAAATGTATCTTCCGCCGGAACTGTTTTCATAACGGCCAGACTATTTCTTTGAAAGCAAACGTGAGCGGACATCCTGAAGGGTGTTCGCTCAGTGTTATATGCCCTGATGAAGCCACCTCCTCCACCTCGGCCATAAACCGACGGCCTGAAGCCGTCTCAACAAAGGAATGCACACCTCTGCCGCGCCACAGCCGCGCCATGTAGCGTTGATGTAGTTCTTGCGGATCGCGTTGCATAAGCGCCAGCATCTCCATCACTTCCCGCCCGATCAGCGCAATCATCTCTCCGACATCGAAAGTCGCCCCGGTCAGCTGAAACATCGACACCGGATTGGGGGCATCAGACAGAAATTCGCGCTGATTCACGTTTAGCCCGATTCCGGCTATACTGCGGTCAATCAGGCTGCCGCGCAGCGAATTCTCTATAAGAATGCCCGCAATCTTGCTGTCGGCAACATAAATATCATTCGGCCATTTGATTGCAACCCGCGCCACTATTTCTTCGGGCAGTCGGCCGGCGAGAGCCGACACAACACCTAGAGCCACCGCCTCCGACAGCGGGAAAGCGCGCCCTATCTCCACGCCGGCAGGGCGCAAAAGCATCGACATCGTGACATTGGCCTCCGGCGCCGATTCCCAACTGTTGCCCCGCTGTCCGCGCCCTGCCGTCTGCGCGCGTGCGGCCACGATAGTGCCGCCCGGTAGAGAAGCGGCCCTGCCTGACAGCCAAGAGTTTGTGGAATCCACATCGTCAAGGATTATTATCTCATTTTGCATATTGCTGCCTTTGAGCGGTTAACGCGGGCAAAATTAGCAAAATTTTTCCACAATCGGTCGATTTCACCTCAGCCGCCTTTCCGCCGCCGTAACTTTGCATCGTATCAACCCAACATCAAAACCATTTGACACATGAAAGAGAACGACACACAAATCGATGAGACATTGCCCGCTATCGATGCTACACAGCAACAGGCTGAATCCGGCGACACCGCGGAGACGCCTGCCGACTGCGCCCCGACAGAGCAGACTGCGCCAACCGATAATGACGATTCCGAGAGGATTGCGAAACTCGTTGCCGAGGCGGAGCAACGAGGCTATATGCGCGGTTTGAACGAACGGCTGACGGAGCAGATGAACCGACCCGGACTCTATGAAGATCTTGCCAGAAGAGCCGCCGGACCGTCCGGCAACAATCCCGCGCCGACTGACGATCCGCTGACATCGGGATTCCTTTCCGCCGTACGTGCAAGCGTTTGGGACTGAGCCGAGTCCGTCCGATATCCTAAAAACTTTTTTCACCAATCTATTTTTTAACACTATGAACACTACAATTATTCCCGGCCAACATAATGGCACCCACGTGGTCGATGGACCACTGACCACTCCTGTAATCCGCGAGGCTTCGCCCGACCTTCTGATAAACGATATCGATTCACGCATAGTCAGGATTCGCCCGATGGCAACGCCTATCGACCAGATATCGCGAATGGTCGGAGCGCGACCCGCCTCCTCGATGATTGTCGAATACTACTCTGTCGATACCCGCCCGGTCAGCTCGGAATCGCTGGGTGAGCCCGGCCTTATCGACGGCCAGCCGGAAACTGACCACCCTAAAGCGTTTATTCTTCACACGAAAAATGACCGCCTTTTCGCTCCCTCCGAAACCATTTTGATGCCAACGGTGCTTGTCGGAGACAACGATAAGCTGAAAGAGCCGCTTGTGGTCTATGTCGAGGAGGTTATCAGCGGCGCGGCCGGCGGACTGCGCGTAATCCCGCTCAACATGCCGAAAGAAGAATCGTCAATGGGACTCCCACCCGAAATCCCCAACGGCGCGCCGCTGGTCAGGATGGGGCGTGCAGCGGCTGAGCTTGATGTGCAGACGGCCCAGTTTGAGGCGCTCCCGGTCAAGGACCGAAACTTCTGCCAGATATTCAAAGTCCAGGTTGAGCAGGGAGTGATGGCGAAACTCTCGGCAAAGGAAGTGGGCTGGAATTTCTCTGACCAGGAAGAAGTTGCAATCATGGATATGCGCATGGGCATGGAAAAGAGCTTCCTTTTCGGCACCATGATGCGCCTGAAGGATTCCTCCGGATATGACGAAATCATGTTCACCCGAGGCATCTGGAATCAGGCGGGACAAGAAACCCGGATCGATCTCGAATCGCTGACTCAGGCCAAGCTCCTGGAACTCCTGAAAACGGCCTTCACAGGCTCGGCGGCCGGATCGCCGCGAAAAATCCTCGTGGCCGGAGCCGACATGATTCTTGCAATTAACAATCTGGAATCATCCAAAGTGATAATGGCCGGCGACACCATTACGCGCTGGGGCATCGATTTCAACGAAATCCGCTCTAAATTCGGTTCGCTCTACGTGATCCACAGCGAGATATTCGACCAATGCGGACACACGAAGAACGGCCTGATAATCGACCCGCAGTATATGACCAAATACAGCCATGTGCCATTCCACGTCGAGCATCTCGACCTGAAGAAAAGCGGAATCAGAAACACCGATGCGATTGTAGCCACGGAGGCCTCTTGCCTGGTGCTGCGCCATCCCATGACCCACATTCGCGTTATCGGCTCATGAACCGCCGGACTTACACTCTGACTGCGGATGAAATGCTGGAGCGATGGAAGCTGGCCGGACTCTACGAGCCGCTGCTGACCGATGCCTCGATCAGCTGTTCCGATGGCATGGACCTCGACAGGCTGCTGCAGCTCAAAATCGACAGCTGGTATGCGCGGCAGCTCATGGATGCTCCCCTGGAATCCCTCCCTCTGACAGAGATAGCCGATCAGCTCACCCTTGCCATGCTGCCCGACGGCGCGGCGAGGGTGAGTCTCCCCGAGGGGACGCTGCGGGTGGCTTCCGCAATGATGGAGGGTTGGATGCGACCGGCCGCAATAATCGCCGACCCCGAATCGCCGCAAGCTCTGGCGCAAGCCAATCCTTTCTGCAGAGGCGGCGCGGCGCGCCCGATAGCCGTCATCAACCGCGATGGATCGATGAATCTCTACACTCCCCCGCCGCGTGTGCAGCCCCGGCTGCTTTCAGTCCGCGCCGTCTGCCTTCCCGAGAAAGGCATCTACCGCGTGACCGATGCCATGATGGCCGATGAATCAATCTTCAATCTTTCTTTTTAAGCTCTTACCATGTCTATTTTCAACAACGCACTCGAAGCGTGGCAAGCCGGAGCCGACCTCCGCACTCGCCGACACAGATACAAGAACTATACCTACGGCCGACAGTGGAACGACCCGACCACGGATGCCGACCATCGTGGAATGACAGAGTTTGAGGTGGCTCTGTTCAATGGCCAGACTCCGCAGACCAACAATCTGATCCGCCAACTGGTGAAATGCGTGATAGGCAATTTCCGGTCGCTGATCACCAAAAACGACCCCGCTGCGGATTCTTTGCCCGATGAGCAGACGGCGGCACGCAATGCGCTGACAGAGCTTGACTGCCGGATGCTCGAAGAGTTTTTGATCTCAGGCTGCGCCATCCAGCGTGTGGTGATGGAGAAGCGGCCGGCCGGCAGCGGAGCGTGGATCGACAATGTCAGCCCCGATGATTTCTTCGTCAACGGCTTCAAAGACCCCCGGGGACTTGACATTGAGCTGATCGGAATGCTACATTCCATGTCGCTGCGCGAAGTGATGATGCGCTACGCCAACTGCCGTCCTGACAACGCATCACTCATTGCGCGCGCCTACGGTCATTCATCGGGCGCCATCGGTCCTCAGCTTCCGTTGGGACGCCTGTCGCAGTCCCGCTTTTTCAAGGCCGAGGGCGGGCGGTGCAGGGTGATCGAGGTATGGACTATGGAGAGCCGCAATCTGCTGCGATGCCATGACCCCCACGAGAGCCGACTGTTCGTAGCCGATATGTCGGCGGCCGCTGAGATTGCCGCTCTCAATTCCCGCCGCCGCAAAGCCGATGTTCCGGAACTGCAGACTCTTCCGTTTGCCGGCGTGCGATGGCGTTGCCGGATCTACACCCCATTCGGGGAGTTGCTTGATGAATACGACTCGCCGTTTGCCCACGGAATGCATCCGTTCGTGCTGAAATTCTACCCGCTGATCGATGGCGAGGTTCATTCTCTCGTAGAGGACATAATCGACCAGCAGCGCCATGTCAATTCGCTAATCACGCTCATCGACCAGATCCTGCGCGTGTCGGCCAAGGGCGTACTTCTGTTTCCGGCCGACCAACTTCCCGATCGGACAACCCTGGAGGATGTGGCCGAGCAATGGGCGAAACCGACCGGAATAATTGCCTACGATCCGCGCAATTCTTCGCGCGAGCCCCATCAGATTGCCGGTGTCGGAGAGCCTGCGGGCGCCTACCGGTTGCTGGAGATGCATTTGCAGCTTTTCCAGCAGGTGTCGGGAGTCAGCGAGGCGCTTCAGGGGCGGTTGACGCAGGCCGGCACTTCTGCCGCGCTCTATGATTCGCAGTTGCGGTCGTCAACCGTTGCGCTGCTGGATCTGTTGGATTCGTTCAATTCTTTCCGCGCCCAGCGCAATAGCAGAATTGCCAATCTCGTTAACACTCTTTAGTATGGTTGCACTTGGTAATTGCACATCCAACCATGTAATTTTGCCAACAAATTACCAACACATCAACTACACATTCTTTCCATTTAAACAACTGTCACACAACTATGAGAACCTATGAAGTTGAATCCCGAATGCGCAACCGCGATTTTATGAACGTGTGCCGGACACTGCTGTCCGACCGCCGGCTGAACTTTCCCAGCGCGCGCGAACTCGTCAGTAAAGCGATCTCGATGACCGCGCCCCGCTTCTATGTCAGCTACACCACCGCACGGCGCGTGCTGCGCGACATGCGATCCGGAAGGCGGTCCCAATGGAACAGCCGCGAGATAACGGCACAATGGCACACCCTCAACGGAATTGTCCTCGACCTCGAACGGCGCAAGAAAATGGATTTTTCCCGAGCCCTGATGACCGCACTGACCGACTGTAAAGCCCCAAAATTCTACATGGAACATTCAACCGCCCTGCGCGTGTTTGAAAACGAATTCCACAAAACCGCAATGTCATGACAATCTCTCTTTCCATCGACGCAATTCTGGCCCAAATCTACGCCCTGACAGCTCTGAGATATTCAATGAATCGGCCCGATTCAACCGTTTTGACCACCGATTCTCGCGCTGCACTGCATGCTCTGGCCGTCAATGCAGCTGCACAGGTGAGCCTGGCCATGCTTCCCATAATCGAGGACACGGACATCGATGCCGACCTCCTTCTGTTTGAGATCCGCGAAGGCTGCGATGTCAATCTGCCCGCATTGCGACTGCTGGCCGAACAAGCCATAGCCGCCCGCGTGATGTCCGAGATCTACGTATCCGCCGATGGCGAAGCCGCGCAGCAGTATTCCGATGAAGCCACGCAACTGCTCGCCCGCCTGCGCCGCATGGCATCCATCCCGCCCCGCCCCCGCATCAAACCATTCCCATAACCCCCAACCGCCTCCCTCCTCCCTCCTTTGCCCCCTCCCCCCCCCATCGCTCATTGAAATTTTGAATCCTTATTTGCCCATCCCCCAGCCATCTCTCCCCCCGACCCGCAAAACGCAAAAGCGGCCTCCCGATCGGGAAGCCGCCTGTTGCGAATGTGGGCGAGGCAAGCCCCGCCCCTATCAAATGAGACTATTTGCGGATAACCTTGACGGTGCGGAGAAGCTGACCGTCGCGGCTCACCTTAACTAGATAAACGCCGGCTGCGCCGAGACGCACTGATGCGTTCTGGCCTGCGACTGCCTCAACGGTCTTGCCGCCGACTGTCATACCGGCCATGTTGAACACCTCAATCTTGTATGTTCCATCGCCATCGAATTCAACGAAGAGAGCATCATCGATTGTATATGTCGTGAAGCCGTCGCTGTCAACATCGATATCATCAATGCCCTGTGACGATTCTGCGATTTTAACCACAGGATAGTCCATAACGGCTTCGCCGTGACCGTTGGCAAGTTTGAGCTGCACATTATAGTCGCCCTCTTTGCTCCAGGCGATATCTGCAGAGCCGCTTTCACCTGTTCCGTCGCCGGC
>CAYTLU010000383.1:0-12604 GCA_964438665.1 uncultured Bacteroides sp. | reverse complement strand
AAGCCTGTTGTGTCGGATGACACATATCGGTGGAATAGAACCGGTAGTCGCGTAAATCGTCAAGCAGGATTTCGTAGGAAGGAAAATAATCTACATCCTTTTCCTGCTTTGCAACCCTGTCGGCCGCCAACAATAGCGTGGATTTACTTAGCTGATTGCCGTGCGCGCCATTGGCCAGATGTCGGATAGGGCTGACGGTCAGACATATCTTGCATTCGGGAGCGGCTTCTTTTGCAAGTTCTATGCAGCTTTGTATATGTCCGGCACATTCGTCTGCGTCCATCATCCTGTGGATAAATCTGTCAGCCGGCAGTTTGTGGCAGTTAGACACGACCATTCCGCTGCTTTTTTCCTCAAATACCCATGCAGTGCCGAACGTGAGGAATATGACGTCAGTTCGTTTCAGCCAATCGGAAGCCTCGCGCAATCTTTCATTCAGCGCATCTTTCATCAGGCTTTTGTCCGCTCCGGAAAGAGCTGAATGGCAGTGGAAGCTATGGTAAAGGTTGCCGTGAAAAAAGAACTCATCAGAATTGAATTCACGGCCGTAGGCTATGCGTTCTAATGCAGCCTTGATGCTGGCCGGATTATAGAGAGTGCCAAACGGATTTGCACAGACATTGAAAAAACGGTCGCGAAGCCGCCCGGCGATTTCATCGGAAAAACAGGAGCCAAGAAGCATCAGACGCGATTCGTGGTCGATCTTGTTTTCGCATTGCGATGGAGTGACAATCGTTCGGAATTCCATAATGCTTCCGGCTGATGATTAAAACATGTTATAGTCAACGGACAGAACGTTGAATTCTGTGCGCCGGTTGACCTGATCCGCAGCCTCGCGGTCAGCCTCTTCCGTCAGTTCCATGATGAAGTCTTCTGTCAGGACATCCCCTTCCTTAAACTGCGGGAACAAGCGGGCCACTCGTTTGGTGACGGTTTTCGGTCGGGACTTGCCATAGCCCTGATATTGCAGCCGGTCAGGCGATATTCCCGCTTCAATCAGATAATCAACAACTGCTTTCGCGCGCCGGTTTGACAGATCCATGTTGTATTCTTCGCTGCCTTTGCGGTCTGTGTGCGATGTCATTTCAATTGTGATATTGGGATTGTCGCGCAGCAGGGTGGCGAGTTCGTCAAGCGCTTGCTTCGATTCCGGACGGAGTGTGGCGCGGTCAAAGTCGTAGAATATGTTCTCAACTATATTGGGCTTTGAGAGCGATGCCAGCATGAAGTCAATGCCATATAGCGCATCTGTTTCGGCTGTGTCAGTCGAAAATTCCTGTCGCGCGTTGAGAAAACCGCGTGCGCCGGCCATCATTGCATAGCTTGTGCCTCTCTGGAGGTTGAAGGAATATGAACCGTCGGGGCGAGTGGCAGTGCGCTGGTTCGATCCGTCTGTGCCGACAATCCTTACCACAGCTCCCTCTATTGGCTCTTCCTCCAGGTCTGTCACCCATCCCTCAAGTTCTATTTTCAGGTCGGGAAGTTCAAATGAAAAGAGGTGGTCATAGCCTCTTGCATCGCCACGGTTTGAGCTGAAAAATCCCTTCGGGATATTTGCCGTCTTGTCAAACGTCATGCCAAAGTCATCGCCTGCCGAGTTGAGTGGAGTCCCTGCATTATTGATTGTCCAGTGTCCGTCAGGTTGCAGTTCAGCACGGAATATGTCAAGACCGCCGAGTCCGGGATGTCCGTTTGACGAAAAATACATAATGCTGTCTGTCAGCATATAGGGGAATTCTTCATCGCCACTCGTATTGATGTCATCGCCTAGATTTTCCAGTGAGCCGGCTTTTTCGTTAAGGTTGATACGCCAGATGTCATTGCCACCATGTCCGGGCATGTTGCTTGAAAAATAAAGATATGTTCCGTCGGGGCTGACGGCCGGATGGCCGAACGTAGAGATCGTGTCGCCTGTGATGTCAAGTTTGACCGGTGCGCTCCATTGCGCATCGCTGCGTTGGGATGTGAAAATCTCGACTGATGTGTTTGACGATGGCGAGCGTCGTGCTTTTGTCAGATACATTGTGTTCCCATCGGGCGAAAAAGATACGATACCTTCGTCCATGTCGCTGTTCAGATCGCCTTCAACCGCTTCAGGTCGCAACCACTGCCCCTGTTCGTTTTTCTTGGCCATCCAGATGTCGCTCTTTTTCATTCCGGTGATCTCGCTGCGTGTAGTTCCTTTGACTTTCTCGTTTGTTGTGGTGAAATAGAGAATGTCGCCGTTGAACATGGGTGAGAAGTCGGCGCGGCGCGAGTTGAACAGGCGGGCGTTCCTGACAACGTAGCGTGTCGGATTTTCCTTGAGTTGTTGTGCTTTCCGCGCCCCCTCAAGTCCGTTCATAGCTTCGACCGATCCCGGGTCTTGCATCAGATATTCCTCATAGGCGCGTATTGCGGGAACATATTTTCCATCGGCATGTAGCGACTGCGCCAGATAAAGCTGGGCTGTGGTTTCCGGATAACCGTAGCGGATGGCATTCTGATATGAAGCCGAGGCGCGTGCATACTGTCCGAGCTTGCGGTGGGCTTCCCCGAGCTTGAATGCCACTTCTCCACGCGTGGAGCGATCATCCCGTTTCAGTTTATTGTAGATTTTCCGGTAGGTCTTTGATGCGTCAAAATATTCTCCGCGTTCCATCTGCGCATCGGCAGTGGCCATTTTGGGTCCGCGGCATCCGCAGACAATCAATCCGATGAGCAATATTGCAGTAAGAGCTGTTTTTTTCATATTTTTATAACGAAAATTCACCCTCATTATTATTTGTTTCCGCCTGAATGACACGCTGACATGTGTTTATGGCAATTCACTAGATATGTGTGCGTTTCAAAGATTCCCATTAAATGGCGAGCGGCCTAAAGATGTTCCTTCAAGCCGCTCTGTCGTTTTGTCTATGCTACTGTTGCTTAGCCCGGGATGATAGCTTCGCTGGGACATACTTCTGAACATGATCCGCACTCGATGCAGGTGTCGGGATCGATGTGATAGATGTCACCTTCTGAAATAGCCTCTACGGGGCAAACGGGAAGACAAGTTCCACAAGCAACGCATTTGTCGGTAATTACGTAAGCCATAGTGTTGTTAGTTAGTTTAGTTACGAATAAAACAAGTTTACACCTGCAAAAGTAAGTGTTTTTTTTAGAAATAATGCGTTTTTAAACGCTATTTTTTATTCTTTTGACGCGGTTTTTGTTATTTTTTAGGATTGACAAGTTCCATTCCGCGGCTGATAGCCTCACGGTTGGCCGGCAAAAGATGGTGATGACGCTCCGGCAGCGTTTTTTTCAATCCTGTCATCACAGATTCAATGCTGACAACAGGGTTGACTTTAAGCAAAGCTCCGAGAATGATCATGTTGTAGCTTTTTGCGCTTTTAAGCTCCAGAGCCGCTTCCATTGCTTCAACCGGATAAACGTTTATGTCTGTGCGCGTTGGCAGATGGTGGATTCCGTAGGGGTCATATATGAGAGTCCCTCCGGGTTTGACTTTCGATTCGAATTTGTCAAGACTCTGCTGGTTGAGAATGACTGCGGTGTCATAGCTGTCAAGCACCGGCGAACTGATCGGCGAGTCGGAGAGCACTACGGTTACGTTGGCTGTCCCGCCTCGCTGCTCCGGACCGTATGATGGCATCCATGTCACTTCAAGGCCGTCAATCAATCCTGCATAAGCCAGAATTTTTCCCATTGAAAGTACACCCTGACCGCCAAATCCGGCTGCTATAATTTCCTGTTTCATTTTTCTTCGTTGTTTTTAAGGTCGCCAATAGGATAAAATGGGAACATGTTCTCTACCATCCATTCGTTGGCCTTGGCCGGAGCCATTTTCCAGCCACTGTTGCATGTGCTGACCACTTCGATGACGGATGTGCCGCGCTTTGCCAATGAGTTTTCAAAAGCCTTGCGGATTGCAGCCTTGGCTTTGCGCACGGCGGCCGGAGTATGGACTGCCTGGCGTGTCACATAGCATGTGCCGTCCAATTGCGCCAGAAGATTGCTGATTTTAAGTGGATATCCATTCAGGTCAATGCGGCGTCCGTATGGGGTGGTGGCGGTTTTTTGTCCTTCAAGCGTTGTCGGCGCCATCTGACCGCCGGTCATGCCGTAGATTGCGTTGTTGATGAATATGATGGTTATGTTTTCTCCACGGTTGGCGGCATGAATGGTTTCGGCAGTGCCGATTGCTGCGAGGTCGCCATCGCCCTGATAGGTGAACACGAGAGAGTCAGGGTTGAGACGCTTTGCTCCGGTCGCCACTGCGGGTGCGCGTCCGTGGGCGGCTTCAATCCAGTCAATGTCAATATAGTTGTAGGCGAAAACAGCACAGCCCACCGGAGCGACACCAATACAACTGTTTTCAACGCCCATTTCTTTAATCACTTCGGCCACAAGCTTGTGGACAACACCGTGGCTGCACCCCGGGCAGTAGTGCATCGGGGTGTCGTTAAGGAGTTCGGGTTTGCTGTAAACCTTGTTCTCGCTTTTCTTTATATCTTCGGGTTTCATAAGGATAAGTGACTATTTTTTGATGTCGGGGAAATGGGCAAGCATGCTGTCAAGCACTTCCTGCGGGTTGGGAACAATGCCGCCCATGCGTCCATAATGATATACGGGCACGCGTCCTTCAACGGCCAGACGCACGTCTTCAACCATTTGTCCGGCGTTGAGTTCGACAACCATCATGCCCTTGACGTGGCGCGACATGTCGGCAATCGCTTTCTTCGGGAAAGGCCAAAGGGTAATCGGACGAATCATTCCGACTTTCATTCCGGCTTTGCGTGCGTCCTCGATCGCTTTAAGACAGATGCGCGCGATAGATCCGAACGCAACGAAAATCACTTCGGCATCATCGGTGAAATATTCCTGATAGCGGACTTCATTCTCTTCTATGCGGCGATATGTAGCCTGATAACGCTGGTTGTTCACCTCCATCTTTGCCGAGTCGAGTTCAAGCGTTGTCAGCACGTTGGGCTTGCGCCCTTTCGGATGGCCTGTGACTGCCCAAGGACATTGCGCGGCGATCTGCTCTGCAGTGCGGCGCGGACGCGCTTCGGGAAGAACCACCTTTTCCATCATCTGGCCTACAATGCCATCGGCCAGCAGCATTGCCGGAGTGCGGTATTTGAATGCCAGATCAAATCCCAATCCGACAAAATCTGCCATTTCCTGAACTGTCGATGGCGCCAGAACAATAAAATGATAGTCGCCGTGTCCGCCGCCTTTGGTTGCTTGAAAATAGTCGCTCTGCGACGGCTGGATGGTGCCTAGCCCCGGTCCGCCACGCATGACGTTGACCACCAGTGCCGGAAGTTCGCCTGCCGCGATATAGGAAAGCCCCTCTTGCATCAGGCTGATGCCGGGGCTGGATGATGAGGTCATTACGGCTTTGCCGGTTGATGCGCCTCCATATACCATATTAATTGATGCGACTTCGCTTTCCGCCTGAAGCACTACCATTCCGGTGGTTTCCCAGGGCATGAGCGATTCAAGGGTTTCAAGCACTTCGCTCTGCGGCGTGATCGGATAGCCGAAATAGCCGTCAACGCCGTAGCGCACGGCGGCATGGGCGATGGCCTCATTGCCTTTCATCAATCTTACTTCTTCTTTCATATCTGTTATAGTGAATTGATGAGTTTCTATTTTTCTACCGCTCTATAGACTTCGATGCAGCCGTCGGGGCATACAAGAGCGCATGATGCGCATCCGATGCATTTGTCGGGGTTGACGGTGTATGCGAAATGATATCCACGGTTGTTGACCTCCTTGGGTTGGAGTTCGAGAACGTTGGTTGGGCAGGCAACGACACACAGGTTGCATCCTTTGCAGCGTTCTTCATTTATTTCAACAGCTCCAATTATTTTTGCCATAATTGTTGGGTATGTTGTGATTTTGTTTTTAGGGTTGTTTGAGTCAGGTTTTACAATTGCAAAAATAGCAAAACTTTCGGCAATTCATAATTCTTTAACACATCCTTAACGAATTGCACACTTAGTATTAAATTGTGCTATGGAACAACTATGCTGACTCTGACTTTCTTGCCTTTCAGTTTCAAAGAATTGAGTGCGCTTGCGGTCTGGCGGGATTTGTCGGACGGAACGGCTGCCACCGAATAATGGTCGTGTACATTGATTTTCCCGATCTCGTCCGATCCGGTTATGCCTGATGCTGAGATGAAACCGGCAATGTCGCCGCGTGATATTTTCTCTTTCTTTCCGGCATTGAAATAGAGTGTGGCCGGTGTGGAATAGTGTGATTTATCAGCATGCGGATCAGAGTCGGGGATGAATTTACGGTCAGTTTCGATGTACTCCGGACGGTTGTCGGCTTCAGAGGTTATAACCCAGATTGTGCCTGATTTGTCAACGCGTGCCGTTCGGCCGTTGCGGTGTGTCCATGCTTGTTCATTGACCGGCATGTGATAGTGGATGATGTTGCGCACATCGCTGATGTCCAGTCCGCGTGCCGCCAGGTCGGTTGCAACAAGAATCGGCGTAGTTCCGTTGGTGAACAGGTCGATAGCCATTGCGCGCTGTTGCTGGTCGAGCGCGCCGTGATAGAGAATGGCCGGAATGTTTTCTTTTTTCAGGCGTCCGATCACTCTCTCCGCGCTTTCGCGGTGATTGACGAACACGATTGTCAGTTCTCCGGGCTGGAAACTGTTCAGAAGATTGACAAGTGTGTCGAGCTTATCGCGGGAAAAACTTTCCACCTCGACGGTCTGCATCCGGCTGCGCGGATTGGAGGTGTCGCTGAAATCGTAGTGGCGCGTTGATTTTAGAGGAAGATATGCGGGAATCGGGTCGATTTTTGTGGCGGATGTCATTATGACACATTCTGTCTTTTTCAGGCGTGGGATTATGCGCTTCATTTCGCTTTCAAATCCAAGTTCGAGCGTCTTGTCATATTCATCCAGCACTAACGTCCCGAGTCCGTAAATGTCGATATGCCCACGCTGCAGATGGTCGAGCAGTCGTCCGGGAGTGGCTATGATTATGTCGGGCTTCGGAGTCAATGAGTTTTTTTCATCGGTCATTGAATGTCCGCCGTAAAGCGCAACGGTTTTATATCCTTTCGCTACCGGACGCATGACGCTGTGTATCTGCATGACGAGTTCGCGTGACGGCGCGATGACAATGGCTTGTGTCGATCCGTCTGACGGTTTGAGATTCCGGAGCATCCTGATTGTGAAGGCCAGTGTCTTCCCTGATCCGGTGGGTGCGGTTATTATGATGGAAGCGTCTGTGGATTCAAGCATCCGGAGCTGCATTTCGTTCAGCTTTTCAATGCCGGCAGCTTTTTTTATCGAGTCTGTTATTTCTTCTGGGTTCATGTAATGTCTGTTATTTTCTACAAAGGTAACAAATCAATCGCGGAAAAGTGCATAAAAAGAAAGCAGCCGTCAGTTTCAGGCTGCTTTCAACCGGGTTTGTCGTCCCTTTTATTGTTCGGGATATGCGATAGCTCCGTGGCGTTTCACCGGCGATCTGCCGATGTTGGCCGACAGTGGCAGATAGTTCACTCGCTTGGCTACCGAGGCGCGGCTGTTGCTGAGATTCGGTTTGCTGCCGGTGTTTATCCATTGAAGCGCGTAGTATAGCAGGGGTTCGGTCTCATTGCCGAAATCTTTGTAGAGATATTCGTCCTCGTCAATTTCGAGATCGGGTGTAAAGCCATTGGAATAATCGCGGAAGTCCTTGGCGTTCTGGCTGTAGAATGTGATTGGGGTTAGTTCATATTCATAGCTGCCGATTGTTTTTATGACACCTTCCATCCCGACATTTTTGCCGTTGGTCGTAGTTCCGATAAGATTCACGGTGACATCCACTCCGCGCAGTCCGTTGATGACCAGTTCGCTTGCTGATGCTGTGTTGACGGTGCAAAGCACAAAGATGCGGTTGAGGTCCAGGCTGGTGGTGGCAGCCTCTGAAATCTTGGAGTAGGTGCGTTCGGCTGTTTCCGCTATGCCGAATTTATAGTATCCGTCTTCTCCCTTGGCCGTGCGTGCTGCGTTATAGGTCGTGTGGTTATAGACTTTGCCTTTATGGGCGTTTCCGGCAATAAGCGATCCGAGGACTGTGCTTGCAAGCACATGCCCTCCGCCGTTATAGCGCATGTCGATCACCAACTCATCAATGCCCTGGCTCTTGAATTGCCTGAATATGTCGATAAGTTGATTGTCATACGCCATATCAAAATACATATAGCATAGATATCCCACTTTTTTGCCGTTGGCAAGGGTTAGCACTTTAGAGGCATAAATAGCCGGATCTTCAAATGTGGCTGCAGAGATCGTAACGGTTTTCAGATTGACTATGC
Source organism: uncultured Bacteroides sp. (assembly GCA_964438665.1). GTDB lineage: Bacteria > Bacteroidota > Bacteroidia > Bacteroidales > Muribaculaceae > Paramuribaculum. The sequence goes on along the minus strand of CAYTLU010000383.1, from coordinate 4,288 downwards.
CGGTCCAGTTGCCTTCACTGTTAAATTCAGCATCGCCATATGTAATTGTTACGTTGCCGTTATACAGTTTATCCGCAGAAGCCTCCAGGTTTGAGCTTGTCAGACTCTGGTTGTTGATTTTCGTAATGATGTGGCCTCGTTTTAATCCGGCTTTGGCGGCCGGTGATTCCGGAGCGATTATAGCCGGCAAGATGGCATATTCAGTATTGCTGATTCCTGCCAATGCCATGTACATGACTCCCGAGCCGGTTGCAGTCTCGCCGAACGCACGTGACTTGCCGGCAGCCGAACGGTCAATATAGGAATAGAAGCCTTCGCGTTGGCCGTCTTTCCAGTGGCCGTCATCGCGGTTCATGTGGTCAAGTGCATCAATGCCTGTCAGGATTTGGTTAAAGAACTTTTGATAATCAGCTTTGGCCGTCAGTGTTAAGGTTGGGATAGGTTCGTTCCACAGGTAATAGTCACACATGTATTCATATACCCAGCGGTTGACGTCAGACATTTTCGATGGGTCATTGGTGGCTGAGCCGCTTTCCTGGGATATGGTTATTTTTGTCGGTTTGTTCGATCCGGCCACTCCGATTGTGATTGTCGCAAGCCGTTTCGAGCCGGAGGTGTTTGCTTCGATGGTCGCTGTCAGTTCAGCGCGTCCGTCGCGTCCGCGGGTAGGACTGATTATACACCACCGTTGGTCGGAAGATGCCGTCCATGCATCGGCGGCGGTGAAAGAGAATGTCAGCGTCTCGCCGGCCGGGGCGGCTGTGGCGTCGCTGCTCCATGATGGATTGGTGATGCCTGAGCCTGTAACCGTGATAGGATCATCGCTGTCAGAGCAAGATGTGAAAGTGCCGGCAGATGTCGCTATTAATAGAGCCGTCAGCGAGGCGTAAAGGATTTTTTTCATTGTCGATAATAGTTGATAATATATGTATGTTATGATTAGCTTTAATTGTATCGAAATGACACAATGTATCGACAAAGATAATATAATATAACGGCATTTCATCAGATGATTGCAAAAAGATTGTTTTACATCTGGTATTTTATTACTACCTTTGTCGAAAATAGATTAAAAACAACCATTGATACTCCCTATGAAACGCCTATTGCTCTATGCCCTTTGCCTGATGGCAGCTTTTCCTGTGTTCTCTCTGCAAGCGGAAGCCAAACTGTCGGCATCTGATGCTGCCCGCTGTCTGACCGATGGCGATACGCTCTCCATTTCTATGTGTGACGGCGGAGAAGTCAGATCGTTATGGGTTGAACGCATTTCATCGCTGAACTTGTCAGAAGGCATACGCACATTCGTTGCTCATTCGGGTGCCGATTTGCTTGGCGCGCTTTCTATTGACAGGCAGCGGATTTCCGGCTGGGTGATGTATAATGGCTGTTCATGGCGCGTTGATACGGATGCCGATGCTTGTATAACGGTCAGCCGGGAGGACAGCCATGAGTGTGACGGACATTGTGTGGAGGCGGCCGATGACATGCCTGCGGAGCCGATTTCAAGCCGGAGTGCGGCGGAACAGTCCGGCGGTTCGAGCTGGTCTGACCGGATCAATGGAGACATTGTTTACAATGATGCGATACTTTATATATATAGGTTGGCCATACCGGTTGACTGGTCCGTGTTTTCAAGCAGTATTTTTGGTAGCGATGTCAGTAGGGTGAAATCCTACTGGGCCAACCTGGAAGTGTCGCTTAACGAGATATACGGCCGTGATGCCGGTGTGTTTTTTACTATTGTCAATGATGACCGTCTGATCCGTGACAGCGCCGACAAGCGGTTATATACAACCACAAACGGAGCTTCTATCATAGATCAGAGCACCGGGGTTGTCAATTCCATCATAGGAAAAGACAGCTATGATGTGGCTTATACGGTGGCTAACATAACCAGCAGCCTTGGGGTAACGTATCTCAACGCTGCATACAGGGAATCGCGAAAAGGCGCAAGTACGGGCGATTATGCTTTGCGTACTGTTGCTCACGAGGTAGGACACATGTTTGGTGCGCAACACACATTCACCGTTGGCGGATATTCCAGTCTGGAGACAGAGCCGGGGCTGGGGCAGTCGCTCATGAGCTATGGTCTGCGTGCCGGCAACTATTTCTCTTTGCCGAGCATAAGGCAGATCCGCAGCACTTTGGCCAGATATATGCCGTATCTAAGCTATCCTGACCGCACGGAGAAATTCAATGCCGACAAGGAGGGCGGTTACAACAATATAGTTTGCGGCATACCGACGGCCAACCGTCAGCCGGTGGTTGATGAATCGACATTGAAAAGGAAATACCGTATTCCTAAAAACACCTATTTTCAGTTCCACATAGATGCGTCTGATCCTGACGGCGATGATTTGCTGTATATGGCTCATCAGGCTGACTTTTCGGGTGCTGCTTTTGTCAGCGATGCCCCTTCGGCTGTTCCCGATATAACGTTTCAGCCGAAATGGTCATGGATATTCAGTGACGGCAAGTGGAAATTCGTTATGGACGAAAATACAAACCCTACATCGACAGGCACATTCCATTTCTGGCTTGGTGCGTCAGATGGACGTGTGCCGGAGTCTTCCACCGACCCGACGGTGAATCCGCATGCCATGTGTTATGACGCTATTGAAACGGAGGTGGAGGTGACGGATGGCACGCCGTTTCGATTCTATGGCACTATGATGCGCGATTATACGGCAGGCCAGCGGCTGACGCTGACATGGAATGTGGATCGTTCCGTTTTTGCAGCTGACAGCCGTGTGCGCATACTGCTTTCCGATGATTTCGGCCAGACATGGAAATATGTGCTGAAGGAATCTGCGCCAAACAATGGCCGTTGTGAAGTCATACTACCTCAGCTCTCGTTCAATTATGTCAGCATCGGCGGTTCTCGCAAAGAGATACGCGCGGGTGTCATCAAGGTGGAGGAAATCGGAGGCATCGCTTATGCACTTACGGCAACCGACCCGATATATGAGCAGACTGACGGAAGCCAGACCTATTCCGGCGGTTTCCGTCTGAATAAGTCTGATGTTGTGTTTTCCGGGACTCCGGAGCGGTATATAGTTGTGTCTGAGTCTGAGATTCCACCGGTTGCCGATGTGACGGCGACGTGCAGAGGCGTTTTGCTTGATGTTTCTTTCAGTGAGTCGCGCGATGGCAACGTGATTACACGCGTCTGGGAAGCAGTGAATCCGTCGGGGATCCGTTATGCGTTCGAGCAGATTATATGTGTTCGTGATTCCGGACCGGGAGCAGGTGTTGTGGAGATTCCGGTGTCAGATTCCCGATGGAACGTGTATGTAGCCGGTCGCAGTGTTATTTTCGACAATGTTTCAGGACTTTCCGTTGACGTGTTCGATTTGCAAGGCCGCCGGATATTCTCACGCCGGGACGTGACAATGGATTCGGAGCAGATAAATATTCCGGCTTCGGGCGTTTACGTTGTGCGTGTAGGCAATGAGGCGTGCAGGATTGTTGTCAGGTAAGAGCGCGTGTCGTTAACCGAACCTGCTGACTTTGCGCAATCCGGCCGGATCTATAATCTTGATTTGCCGGCCATCGACAATAATCATCTTTTCGTTGACAAACGCTGTCAGGGTGCGGATGGCATTGGATGTCGTCATGTTGGATAGATTGGCGAGATCTTCACGAGCCATGTAGATGCGCAGAGTCATTCCATCGTCCTCGAAACCGTAATGTTCAACAAGTCCCATCAAGGCTTCTGCCAGACGTCCGCGGATATGTTTTTGGGTCAGATTGACTGTGCGCGTATCCGCGCTTCCGAGGTTGCGCGACAGCTCATGAATGAAAAACCATGCTACATCGCGGTTGCGGTCAATCAGTTCTTTGACAATTGACATCGGGAATGCCCCCAAAGTTGATGCTTCCATTGCGGCGGCAGTATGGACGTATGGCTCTCCGGCAAAATATGCCCGGTAGCCGAAATACTGCACCGGGCTTATCAGTCGGAGTATCTGCTGGCGTCCGCCGACTCCGTCTTTATATAGCTTTGCCTTGCCTTTGAGCAGACACCATAGGTATTCCGGCTGCTCTTTTTCGGCATATATCACATGGCCTTTTTTGTAATGATGCAGCGAAAAGTTGTCTGTGATCATTCTTTTCTCATCGCTGCTGAGTATGGTCCATATCTCTGAAAGATCCTCAGCCATTACATTTTCCAGTGCCTGTTTTATCATTGATAGAAAAACTCCTTTTGTAAAACAATGTTTTAGAACATGCCACAAAATTAATGAATAAATCGAAAAATCAAACAGAAAAACCAAAAAACCGC
>CAYTLU010000382.1:0-3014 GCA_964438665.1 uncultured Bacteroides sp. | reverse complement strand
GCCGCTGAAAGTCGATCTGGGATGGGTTAGAGCCGTCAACTCCGCCCAGAAATATCTGCGAAAACATAAATACGGCATAACGGTGCCGATATTGCTGATGTATTCCTCCAAAAGCATTGAAGCGGAAGATTGGTCGCCGGCCGTTGATCGGGCGGATGCCGTCCTTGATGTGGATGACATACGCAAATACGGCCTTATGCTTGGCCATGATGTCACCTCGATACGCGTCACCGGCGGACGGCATGACCTGATACTGTCAAAAAAAGATGTCCGCGAGCCCCTCTACACATATATCTTCTCTTGGCTGGAACGCAAGGATCTATCTCCGAAAGAGTGAACCAAAAATGCATTGCGGGTGTTAGTATGGTAAATCCAATAACTCATCCTTATTATGAAAACTACCATCTATACACAACCCGACCTGCCTTATGCAAAAGACGCCCTTTATCCGGCCATTTCCGCCGAAACAATCGACTATCACTACGGCAAACACGAGAAGGCTTATATCGACAATCTGAACAAGATGATCGAGGGCACCAAATACGAGGATATGGAGCTTGAAGATATTATCCGATCTTCGGAAGGCGCGTTGTTCAACAATGCATCGCAAGCGTGGAATCATATATTCTACTTTTTCACGTTCTCGCCCACCGGTGCGACCGAGCCTTCCGGCGAACTGCGCAAGGCTATCGATCTGCAATTCGGGTCATTTGACAACTTCAAGCGTGATTTTGTCGATGCCGGCGTCAAGCTTTTCGGCAGCGGCTGGGTGTGGCTTGTCTGTGATGAAGACGGCAAACTGATGATTGTGCAGAAATCAAATGCAGGCAATCCGCTGACCGATGGATTAGTCCCCCTGTTGACATTCGATGTATGGGAGCATGCCTACTATATCGACTACCGGAATCGCCGCGCAGAAGCGTTGGAGAAGCTATGGCCGATTGTGGATTGGGATGTTGTCAGCAGCCGATATGAGATTGACTGACACCCAGATGCATCCCCGGCATAGAATGTCAAGATACACATAAACTTATAGTTTTTATAAGCATAATGTGATGAATGGAGAGGGCGGCACTTGTGAAAGCACCGTCCTCTTAATCTTATTGTCCGTTGGCCGAACCGCCTCCGTCACCGCTATTTCCGCCGCCACCGGCTTTGCGTCCGGTGAGATCGTCATTTTCTATGGTTTTCACGGTTTTCTTGACCTGAGCGTTGAGAGAACCGAAGCGGTAGCTGATGCCGATGCCTATTCTGAGCGGAAGGTCCTGCCACATCCGGGAAACGGATTGATATGGGAGATTGCATGTCGTTGTCTTGAACCGCGCTTTTGAGGCGTAAACGGGATTCCATGTGCTGAGCCGCAGAGTCAGGCGGTCTTCCTTCAGGAATGAACGTTGCAGGCTCAGTCCATAGTCAAAGCAGGAAATCCCGACAGGGCGGAAACTTCCGTAAAGACCATTTACAAAACCGGTCCATGCCGACATCATGATTTGCCCCTGAAGTTTCCACGGCAACCGTTGTGACAGTCTTAAGAAAGCATGACCGCCCCAACCGCCATTAGTTATGTCAAGCGATGGATTTGCATAATGATTATAGTTCGCGTTGGCATTCAGCATGACATTGGTTTTCTTTCCGGCAGTCCACTGAATGAACATGCCGGTGAAGAACGATTTATTATGTCCGGCATTTGCATAACCGGAATAGAAATGGTCGTCGGCAACAGTCTGTACCTGAACAATGTCATTATTCGTGAAGTTATATCCGGCAGAAAAATCCAGATTGACCTTCTGTCCTATCAAATTGTAGTTCAGAGTGAAAGAGGTATTGCGTGCGCTTCCAAGATCCGGATTGCCCTGAGAGGTTGAAGTAGGAGTCTCGTTCACGGCCGGGTTCAGATAGCTGATGCCGGGCCGGTTGATACGAGTGCCGAACGACAGCTTTAACGTGTTGAAATCATTGATACTGTATGAAACAGCCGCATTCGGGACAATATCGTTGAAAGTGCTGGCAAAAGACTGATGCGCGTCATCGGCATATTCGGCAGACATGCGGGAGAACTCATAGCGCACGCCGGCGCGCATATTGAAACGGCCAAGTTTCACACGATAATCGGCATAAGCCGCCGCCACATGTGTAAGATGCTTGAAGTCAAGCTCCGGCTCGTCAAGATAGTTCAGATAGTTTTGTTTTGTCTTGCTGTGATTGTCGCGATAGATATATTTTGCACCAAGATTGAGCGTGTGGATTTTGGCAAACGGACGCGCCCAGTCGAACTGGAATGTATGCTCTATGAAATCCAATTTGAAATCAGACAATATGCCAGAGTATGGAACCGGCATGTTGAGTTCGTCAGAATAGGCGGTCTCGCTTTTGTTTGTTTGATTCGTGGTTGAAATCTGATAAGACAATGTCAGATTCTCGCCCGGCCGGCCTGTTGACCGCTGATAATTGAAACTGCCGTTTATGTCAAAGTAGCGCGTAGGGTCGGAAACAGACTGTGAGTTGTAGCGATACAGGGGCGTCCCATCCGGAGCAGTCAGACTTGTCTGTCCGAAGCTGTTGCCCGCAATATCGTAAACATATCCGCCAACCTCGGCCGTGAAAAGATTGAGGGAATCAAGTTCGTAGCTGCCATCGAATCCGAACCATGATGCATAGCCACTGTTGCTGCTCCATGATTCATTTCTCTGCACATTGCCGGATTCATCGAATACGCCCTCTTGTAAGGTTCTGTTCTTCTCTTTCCGTTTTGAAATGAAATTCACTCCGGCATAAAGCGACATGGTTAGTTTGTCAATCTGAGTCGATCCCCAGAACATGGGAGTAGGGATATCGGAACGCGTTTCATAATTCAGCGAGGCGGTCCCCATAACGCCTTTTACCACGGTGTTTTCGAGTGTGACGATGTTCAGAATCGCTCCTACCCCTTCGGCATCCTCTCTCGCCCCGGGATCGGTTATGACTTCTATCTTTTTAATCATCGAGGCCGGGATAGCCTTGAATATTTCCTTGGC
>CAYTLU010000381.1:0-2240 GCA_964438665.1 uncultured Bacteroides sp. | reverse complement strand
TGCGTCCCGATGGCAAGCATGGATGTGGAGATATTTTCCTGCGAGAATTTATGCGCACCATCGGCATCGATCCGCAACAGCAAGACTTCTCACAAGTCGAGGTCGTTTCGGAATCTCCAACGGACGAAGGACGCCGTATCGACATTCTGATCGTATGGGGTGACAAGGCTGTCATTGTCGAAAACAAACTCAACAATGCCGTCGACCAGCCCAACCAGTTGAAAGACTATCTGAAAGATACCCAAAATAAGAACAAGCAGGTTCTTAAGGTGGTTTATATACCGTTGTATGCATGGAGGAAAACACACGAGAATCTACCGGCGGATGTCGCATATCTTTATCCGCAAGATCTGTCCGATTGGCTTTGGGCTTGCGTAAAGAAAAGCACGGCAGCCCACGACGTAGCATTGCCTTACATTCACTTACTCAATTACATGAATCAATCGAATCTCAATTATATGAAAGCACAAGAACTGTATGATATCCTGAAGCAGGATCCCGAACTGATGACTACCGCATTGAACCTTGCGGAGATGATTAATAACGGAGGTTTTAAGCAATTCCTTCGAGAACAGCTCCTCAATATGATCAAGGCTCGACTTGAAGATAAGGCGATCGACTATGATGTCCGGACTAAGACTTCCGAACTGTGGCTGTGGAATGCTAATTATAAATATTGGGTATCAGTAGATGTGTGCGACAAATACTATTTGTACCTCTATTTCGATAATGAAACGGGGAAACCGGAAGGCGAGCACATCAATAAAGAGGGTTGCGGACACGACGGCTCCGGCTATTACTATCAATTATCGGAGAACTATCGAATCGGTGATGAAGCCGAGACAGAGCGTCTTGTTACAAAAGTTGTGGAACAGCTCGAAAAATCGAAAAAATAAGGTCTGCGATTGGAATAGATACAGCCTCTGCCGTGATTCGGCAGAGGTCGTATCTATCTTTGCCGCAAATAAAATGATTGACCTATGAAAAAGAACTGCAACAACACAGTCTACGATTATGATCTCGATTCGCCCGTGTGGCAATGAAGGATGAAGCGGAGAAGCAAGAGGCGCAGCGATTGTTTGCGTTGGAGGAGCAATGGCAGCACAAAATAGCGACACTGCGCGCGACGCCCTGCCCCGAAGGACCCGCACCTGTCGAAGAAATAACTGACGAACAGCTTGTTGCCGAACTGCACAAGACGTTTCGGCACGATATGTCCACGGAAGATTGAAAGCATTTCAGGAACTGGACCACCGGCAGAAAATGGCTAAGTGGCAGGCATTTATCGGCAGTGTCATGCGAGACTTTAATCCCACTGAAATCTTCATGGTACTGCAATTCAAAATCGACCGAATGGTCGATTACTGGCGGCAATTCTCGCATCTTGCAAACGGCGATTATATCCGTGCGCAAATGGAGCTGGCGAGCCGTCTGCTGCAGATCGTCATTAATGAAGGGACCGATGAGGCGTATAGCGAGGAGCTTCCATACGTGAATCTGCGCAACGAAGCCCGTTTCAAGGTGCGGTATTGTACGAAAAGTTTCTGGTTGGGCAAACAGCAGGGAGTCCGCTATCGCAAGGCCTACAACCTGCTGTTCAGACTGTTGCAGGAAAATATCCTCCACTGGTGGGATTGACGGCTATTTCATTAGAAAAACAAAATCTTGCCGCTTCTGCCACTTTTTGGCGGTTTTATGTACTATCTTTACGGAAGATTAAAACAGACAAATTATGGCAGCAAATCTTTTTAACCGTTATATCTGGTTGGTAGACACCATCATGCAAGGCGGTGAGCGGGGCATTACCCTCGAGGAGATTAATCGCAGCTGGATGCGGTCGCAGTACAACGAAACGGGCGAAAAATATCCGGAACGATCGTTTCATCGGCACAAGAATGCCATCAAGGAGATGTTCGACATCGACATCGAGTGCGACAAGCGCACGGAGCGTTACACCATTTCCAATGCCGACGATCTGGGCAATGACGGCGTGCGTCACTGGCTGCTCAACACCTTTGCTGTCAATAACCTGATCAACGAGAGTCACCTCCTCAAACGCCGCATTCTGTTTGAGGAGATACCCTCGGGGCGGCGCTTTCTGACGACCATTATCGAGGCCATGCGCGACGCGCTGACCCTGATGCTGACTTACCAAAGTTTCAATATGGAAAAACCCTTGACTTTCGAGGTGCATCCCTATTGCGTCAAGGTCTTCAAGCAGCGCTGGTATATGGTGGCTT
>CAYTLU010000380.1:0-2541 GCA_964438665.1 uncultured Bacteroides sp. | reverse complement strand
AATCACAAATACACTATGAGGCAAGATTCTACAAACGAAGATAGAAGCGAGCAAAGAGGCTGCTTCATCAAAATGCTGCCCATTGCAGTTGCTGCGATAGTTATTTTTATTATCTTTTGGGCTACCGGACATATCCGTTTTGAAAGCACGCAAGGGACTATCGAACAGAAAGATTCGGCGGTAGAGGTTATCACAACCTCTTCATCCGAATTCATGGTGACTGAAGCCGAGTGGAAGGCGCTCCAAAAGGAAGTGAAACAGTTGCGCAGCGAAGTAAACCGATTGAAACAAGGTAATTCTAAGCCAGCCGTAGCCCCCCAAGCCCCTCCCACTCGACCAACTGCGGCGGCATCCAATAATACTACATCAGCCAGTTCGGATGACATTACACTCGCCAATTATTCTCATGACTGGGTTAACCCCGAGGCTACTGTTGCCCTCAAAAACAATACGGACCGCACCATTTCAAGTGTCACGGGACGCATGATTTATTACGACATGAGTAATAACATGCTCGACTATCAAGATTTTACAAAGTCTGTCTCTATCGAACCGGGAATGGTAAAAAGTCTCACATTGAAAGGGTATGGATATAGGGACAATTATGCTTATTACAAGAATGGGGCAATTCCGACAAATCCTAACCGCAAATACAAGGTAAAATTCGAGTTGAAATCCTACAAACAACAATGACAGGCACGAAAGACCCACGTGATTTGTTAACCCACTCGCATAGGAAATGCCGCTAATAATTTTGCGCGATTATATACATCAATGTACCAACCGGTTGTAAAACTCGGAATGTTTGGGGTGGGTTCCAAACTGAATACGCAGTCAAGGACCGCGAGTGAGCGGCGGCTAAACGCGAAAATCCGGGACAAATGACGCTGGCATATGGAAATATATAATCACATAAAGTATATAGATATTGCGATTAAATGCAAAACAATCGCTGAAACGCAAAGAAATAACACGGACTAACTCCGGATTACTCTAATGAAACGAATCCTGCTATTCATATCTATAATAACAAGCTGCGCGACTTATGCCCAAGAAAGAGTCGACACACTTTACTACAATAAATCGGGACAAATCGCACGAAATACCCTTTTTGCGGATTATTATCGTATTGTTCTTTATTCGGCGGATTCGACCCGCCATCAGGAGTTCAGGGATTTTTACAATTCGGGAGACTTGCGCAAAGAGGGATATTTTCTGTCTATCGATAGTCTCGATGATAGCAAAACCGTATTCGACGGAGAGCTTCGCTCCTATTTCAAAAACGGTAATATTTCGGAAAAATCCCACTATGCGAACGGTCGACTGCACGGCGAATACGCACGTTACAACGATGACGGGACACCGGAGATACTCGCCTTTTATCGGGCAGGCGAATTATTCGGAACGTATAAAACCTATAACGAGGATGGTTCCTGCCGCATTGTCGAATACGATGCCGGCGAACCGATTCACGACTATTATTTGTTGTCGGATAGCGATGGAAATACGCTGAAATTCCGAATCGCAGATGATACACTGATTTGGGAATCTCCGTCAATCGCAGAACGATTCGTCGACTATCGGGACGGCACGCCGTGGGAGGTTTATTTCAAAAATGGACTTACGATCGCCTTGACCAGTTCTGTTGTCAAAGATTATGGCAAATGGCATCGAATTGAGCTGATCATCTCCAACAATTCCACGATGCCTATCGAATTCATACCGGAACTAAACATTGTGGCATATTCCGCAGACGATCAAGGCATGACCACCGATTTGCAAATCTGGACATGCGACGCGTACATGAAGAAGGTGCAACGAGCCCAAACATGGGCTGCTATCGCCATGGGACTCAGCGAGGGTATGGCATCAGGCAGTGCAGGATATTCGACATCGACTACCACCGGGTACAGCAGCAATGGCGTTGTTTCCACTTATCATACGACAACTTATAACGCAACAGCCGCTTATCAAGCCAATTTGGCTTCACAACAGCGATTAGCCAATTTCAGCCAAGCCCTGCAAGAAGAGAAAAACATCAAACAAGTGGGCTATCTCAAGAAAAACACAATCTATCCCGGTGAATCCATATCGGGATATGTTCATGTGGAACGCATCAAAGGAGAACGTGTAGTTTTTATCATCAACATCGAAGGCGCCGAATATCTCTACGAATGGAAATTCGATAATAAAACAGCCTCTCTTATAAATTAGGGGCCTCCCGCCGGGGCAATCATTTCATCCGAAAATCTGTCGAAAGACGCCGGGACAATAAGATATATAATCGCAAAAAATCATCGCTGCACCCCAACTGGGTACAGCGATGAATGAAATTAAAGTTTCCCTACTGCGCTCCTTGGGCCAATGATTTGGCCCAGCCGCGCGGGCGAACCCGAACAAAGAGAAGAGCATCAAAAGGGGAAGCGTCATTTTTCCGCTTCCCGAAAGCGTTCCGTGCAGTGTGCTCCCCCGCCTTGGTTACGAAACACAAAAAAGCCGAGCTGTTCAACTGAACAACCCGGCTTGAAGAGGCGGCTACCT
>CAYTLU010000379.1:0-2505 GCA_964438665.1 uncultured Bacteroides sp. | reverse complement strand
GGAGAATGCCATCCCAGATCACAAACATAGTTTGAGAAACGGCTTTTGACAATTCGGCGACGCTTCTCGCCTTCTGCGCGTGACCGTTCACCGTTACTGTCGCTGAACACCTGTACGCGATAGACCGTGCGCATCGCCGTTTTCTTCGTCTCGGATGCCGGAGTGTCCGATTTGTCTTCAGGCAACAGGAGTTTGAAAATCTCGCTCGAAGCCTCGATCGAATGATGTCCGGATTGTCTTATATGGTCAACGATGGAGACCGTTGTTCCCGATTCCGGGGTCGAAACATTTGAATTTTGAGCGCATAGGCAAAGCGGAGCGGCTACGACAGCCATCCAGATTGCAAACCTTTTCTTCTTAGAGTTAAACATAGCTCCGGTGAAATAACAATTCAGGCTACAAAAATACAAAATTATATTCTTGTAGCCCAAATTATATCTGTAATATTCACCAATGCAACCGCATTAAAATGCAGTCACAATCCCCATAAAGGATTCTGCTTGAAGAGCTGCTCCGCCAATCAGACCGCCGTCAACGTTGGGTTTGGCAAAAAGAGCCTTGGCATTTGAAGGCTTGCAGCTGCCACCATAAAGGATTGAGGTGTTTTCAGCAACTTCCTTGCCATATTTATCTGCAATGACACCGCGAATGAATGCATGCATTTCTTCTGCCTGATCATCCGTAGCCGTTTTGCCGGTGCCGATAGCCCATACAGGTTCGTAAGCAAGGATGAGTTTTGAGAAGTCATCAGCCGACAAGTTGAAGAGAGCTTCCTCAATCTGAGCCTTGACAACATCAAAGGCAGTTCCGTTTTCGCGCTGTTCGAGCACTTCGCCAATGCAGAAAATCGGAGTCAGGTTGTTTTCCAGAGCCAAAGCCACTTTTTCTTTGAGGATTTCAGAAGTCTCGCCATAGTATTGACGGCGTTCTGAATGGCCGAGGATAACATAAGTTGCACCGGTTGAAGCCACCATAGGAGCGGAAACCTCTCCCGTATAAGCCCCCGAACGATGATCGGCGCAATTTTCAGCGCCCAGTCCGAGCTGGTTCTTGTCTATTATTCCGTTGACTGATGCAAGATGTGTGAAAGGAACGCAAATAATCACATCGCATTTCTTTTCAACACCCTTGAGAGCATCGTTAACATCCTTTGCAAGCTGCAAACCTTCAGGCAGAGTGGTATTCATTTTCCAGTTGCCTGCAACAATATTCTTTCTCATTTATATATAATTTAAATAATTCTCTAACATCAGTTTGTTTTCGCAAATTTACTTATTTTTTTTGATTTGCCGAATTCTTTTCTTCCGTTTTATCGCTGCCACGCCTTTATCGGCTATCAATATCACTATCAGAACCACCAACAGCGATGCAATCAGCCTCAGAAGCATTGTCCTACCGTCAATCGCCAGACCGGACAGAGCGTCCGGCTTATCAGGCGATGCCTTCAGTTCGTCCAGATCAATTGACAATAGTGTTCGTTTCCACACGATTTTTCCATCCACGATATATACCGCCCCCATAGCTCCTCTCACAAGCTCTTTCAGCACCGTTGCCTCAGCCTGATATATCGGATATTCAGCCATAGACATATCGCGCCATGACTGTATCATTCCTTTTGGCATTGCTGCAATCTCGATAAGAGAGCCGCCAATGGAATCCATCATATTGCTAAGTTCATTAACCTTATACGTATGTGATATTCCCGCAAGACGATAGTCCGGAATCACAATCATCAATTGCGGGCCATCCTCTGAGATGGCATCTGACGTAACATCCACGCCATCATCATAAACCACCAGCTCTGTAGAGACATCTGCTTCTTCCCCAAGGCTTATACGGTCGATGAAATTCCATGTTGAGTCCGGAAGTGAATCTGTTGTGAACACCTTCCGCTGTCCGTTTTTTTCATATATAAACTCAAACTCCACTTCCTGATCATCAACTTTCATCAATTCAGTCCCGACCGGAAATGACCGGAAATCAAGCAACGGCTGAATATTATAGCCCCATAAAGAGACTATGACTGAGAAAACGAAACAAACAAAACCCACAATCCATTGCCAATATGGAGAATACAATCCTGCAACCCTCCGGTTATATATGACAAGATATATGATTGCGGCTGTCAGAAACACATTTTTCAGAAATGTAGCACCATTGGGTATAACCCATAAATCACCGAAACATCCGCAATCGGCAACCGGATTCGCGATATATATATATAATGACAACGGCAGCATCCCGGCCATAATCAACAACAAAAGCCAGGGCACACTGCGTCGGTAGCAACCGAAAGCCAATACTGCGCCAAAAAGGAATTCTGTGACCGATAGACATATCGCCCCCACGACATACAGCGTATGTGGAAGCACCATGCCCCATGCTATAAAATATTCTTCGATCTTAAACGAAAAGCCCCAGATGTCAATGCATTTGGCGATGCCTGACATGATAAAAACCGCCCCGACAATCAGCCTCAGCGTCCATACCGCCCACGGAAGCCAC
>CAYTLU010000378.1:0-1771 GCA_964438665.1 uncultured Bacteroides sp. | reverse complement strand
CAACACTCTCTGCAAAATCTCTTGCCCTAACAACATCGATTAATTATCTGAACACAGAAATCACAAAAATAGAGTCCTTATATAATCTGATTAAGATCACCCTTGAGGGCATTGAAGTCTTGAAGAATGACGTTAATCAATTAGGCGCGGCGCTTTCAAATTCACAGACGAAACAAGACGAAGACCTATCAGCAATCAAACAACAGATAGACGACTTCCTCAAAAATGTAAAATTGCAATTTCTGTCTTTATCACGAGAACTTATCCATTCTCAAGCAGGACAAGATGCTGCATTATCAGATATTTCTAAAGCAATATTTGACGTTGATAAAAAAATAAACCGCATTGACTCCGAGAATAAGGAATATACGGCCAAATTAAGCACAGATCTATCGCATATTACATCTGATCTAAGGAGTATTAGACTATTTATTATTACAAGTATCGTTGGTATAATAATTATATTCATTTTGCTACTTGTGAAATAATATTCGGGAGGTGAATAACATTCATTCCAAAACGGGTCTAATATGTATGATATACCATATATATTATACCCGTTCATCGGCCTTTTACAACCTCTTTCCGATATTCTTTTTTCCGTCCCAGGGGAGGTCGGAGTGTGAGCCGCCGGAGCCTGTGCCGACGCGGGGCTGGGCAGGGCCGCTGGTGGCAAGCATAAAGGCGGTACCTAATAGGTCTATCTGTGTCTGACTGACCTGTTCCTGCGGCTCGAAGACGGCATTAACCAGTTCTTCGTCAGTTATCTGGTGGTTGAAGTGCTGCTGGGCAAGGTTGTAGTCAATCTGGAACTTGACATCATCGAACGTTTTCGATAAGCAGAGGGCAGAGCCGAACTCTGTTCGGGCTATGCCGAGGCGAGAAAAGGTGCGCGCAAGCGAACCGCTCGTCGCCGACCCGCGTCCAGATATGCAGCGACGGGTTGTTATAGTTCGGGGTATTGACCTTGACGAGTTCTGCTCCCGATGACAGCCGATAGCGTTGCGGATTGGCTTTGCGGTCGAGTTCGGCAATGCGTCGGAATTGCTGCTCTATCCGGGCATCTTTGGATTGTATGGTCTTGCGCAGCGACTCCGCCTCCTTGATAGCCTTGTCAATCTCCGCCTGATAGCCGTTGCGAAGTTTGGCCAGTTCCTGCTTGTGCTGTTGTACAATGGCAGTGCGTTCCGCCTGCAATTTCTTAATCTGCTCTTTGAGTCGGGCTATCTGCTCGTCTTTGGCGGATAGGTCTTTCTTGGCTTTGGCAAGGTCGCCTTTACTGAACAGCGACAGAATAGCACTGCGCCCCTCGTGGGCTTACAAACGATTTCGCAAACGAATTGAGGCCGTTTTCTCACAGCTCAACGATACAACAACCTTATGACTACGCAATTACGCAAAGCAATTCTGCGGCCTTTTCACCCGAATGGCGGGCAAAATTGCAGCAATGACTTTTAGGCAGTATGTTAATCTTATCAATCATCATCCTATCGGCCAGAAAAATATTCGCTTTTTAATTCAACCAACGAGTTTAATCAATATTCCAATAGGCATCTGGATCCCCATCAAATGCGTCATCTATATCTTGGTCACTATATCCCATTACATCTTGAGCATAGGAACCGTTATACTCTTCATAAGTAGATTCTCTGTATTCCCGTAAGGCTCTATAATTATCCATTCCCCTTCGTATTTCAGCATCTTTTTCTCGTTGGTATCCATTAGGCATTAATTGACGATTTGAAAAATGAAATTCAAAAATCTTTTCATC
>CAYTLU010000377.1:0-1787 GCA_964438665.1 uncultured Bacteroides sp. | reverse complement strand
GGCATGAACCTCACCTACACTTCCGACATGAAGGAAGCACTGACCGGCGCAAAATATATAGTGTCGTCAGGCGGCGCAGCTCGCAAGGCCGGCATGACCCGCGAAGATCTGCTCAAAGGCAATGCACAGATAGCCGAACAGTTCGGTAAAGATGTCCGTGCATATTGCCCTGACGTGAAACACATCGTTGTCATCTTCAATCCCGCCGACATCACAGGTCTTATCACCCTGCTCTACTCCGGACTGAAACCGAGTCAGGTGACAACCCTTGCAGCACTCGACTCCACACGTCTGCAGAATGAGCTCGTCAAATGGTTCAAAGTTCCGGCTTCAGAGATCTCCAACTGCCGCACATACGGCGGCCACGGTGAGCAAATGGCAGTTTTCGCATCGACAACAACTGTCAATGGCAAACCGCTGACCGAACTTATCGGCACAGACAAACTTCCGGAAAAAGACTGGGAGGAACTCAAACTTCGCGTGATCCAAGGCGGCAAACACATCATCGATCTGCGCGGACGCTCTTCATTCCAGAGCCCGGCCTATGTCTCTATCGAGATGATTGCAGCAGCTATGGGCGGCAATTCGTTCCGCTGGCCGGCAGGATGCTACGTCAGCAACGGAAAATTTGACCACATCATGATGGCTATGGAAACAACCATTGGCAAGGATGGCGTGAAATATAACGAAATCAAAGGCACTCCCGCTGAAGAAAAAGAACTCGAAGAAAGCTACAAGCATCTTTGCACCCTCCGCGATGAGGTGATTGAAATGGGCGTTCTGCCTGCTATTGCCGACTGGCATAAGCTCAACCCGAACATCGACTAATCGGTCAACACAATCGGAAACATATTTAACAGGCGTGCCTATCGGTGCGTCTGTTGTTTTTTGGTTTTTGCGATGTTTTACTCCGCAAAACTTCCACTATAAATAAGGAGGGTGAAAGACGCTAAATTCAGAAAAATGAGTAACTTTGCGTTATGATTACGAAAGAAGAACTTCTATCAAAACTGAAGAAAACAGAATGGACTGACTTTGAAGTAAAGGAAGCCCATGAAAAGCTGCCTAAAAATGTATGGGAAACAGTAAGCTCGTTTTCCAATAGTCAAGGTGGCTGGATTGTTTTCGGCATAGTTGAACGCAAGAAGAAAATTGGAACATTTTACGAAATACAGGGAGTTCAGAATGTTGAGAAATTAGAATCGGATTTTACCAACACCTTGCGTGGCGGGCAAAAATTCAATCAACGTATAGCTGCACAACCGCAAAGGTTTGAAATCGACGGCAAGGATATTGTAGCATTTTACATACCTGTGTCTGAGATAAAACCGGTATATATCGGACACCCATCAGAAACCTATATCAGAATAGGCAGCAGTGATCAACATGCCACACAGTTTGAGATAAATGCTCTTTTCAGAGAGCAATCATATGGGAAGAAATCAGCAGAGGTTGTTATCGGTTCATCATACACCGACATAAATCAATCATCATTTCAAGACTACAGAAATTACGTCAAGGCTTATAATCCGAGTCTGAAATATAATGCATTGAGCGATGAGGACTTCTGTGTAAAAACCGGAATAGCAGCAAATGGAATGCTCACCATAGGCGGTTTGCTTATGTTCGGCAATTTGGAAAAGATTCTTGAGTTCAATCCCGATTTCAATATTGACTACATTGAAATCCCCGGTTCTAGCATACAAGAAGCACCAACACGATATTCTTATCGTATGCCGGAATAGGAAAATATTTGGGACTACTTCAAGTCGATATCATATCGCTTG
>CAYTLU010000376.1:0-6872 GCA_964438665.1 uncultured Bacteroides sp. | reverse complement strand
GGAGGGCGGGGTTGGATATGCGGGAATAAGTTTGTATCTTTACACGTTGTATTCCGCACCAAACATCATATTGCAGCAAATGAGAATTCTTGTCTATATATTGATGTCGCTTATAATCAGCGCGTTCGGCTGTTCTGACAGCAATGGCAACCCTGCGGATGAAGTGCGCGTCATCCAGTTGTCCGATCTGGAACTTGACATCGACTCCTCGGCCGGATTCGATCAGCCGTTGGCGGAGATGCCCGAACCCACAATAGCTCTGCATACCAACCGGATAGGGAACTACGCCGAACTGTTCAATGACAGCAATTATATTCACTGGAACGATGCCGAACGCGTAGGGATCGCCCCGCTGAGCGACACACGCTCTCATTGGCATCCCGGAGCGCCGCTTGAAAAAGTGGTGCCATGCAAGGATTTCTACGTTGAGCCCCTCAATTACTCACGTCCATACCTCGTGCCGCGCGCGGCGGCTATGCTTCATGAGATAGGGCGACGTTTCAACGATTCGCTAGCGGCGCGTGGCGGCGGAGACTACCGCATAAAGGTGACCAGCGTGCTGCGTACGCCTGAAAACGTTGCACGGCTGCAACGCGTCAACGGCAATGCCGTAGATTCGTCAGTTCACATGCTCGCGACAACATTTGACATCAGTTACTCACGATTTGCCGCTTTCAGCGACAAGATTCCACGCTCAACCATAGACCTGAAAGCACTTCTGGCCGAAGTGCTATACGCCATGCGCGAAGAGGGCAAGATATGGGTCAAGCACGAAGCCAAGCAACCATGTTTTCACGTAACGGCACGACCTGCCAAAACAAATAAACATTGACCTCATGAATCCAGAAGGAAACAACCTCATAGACACAAAAGGCCATGAGCCTGAAGAAAATGCAGGACATGAGCCACGAAAACGCCGACCGTTATGGTGCAAAGCGTTGAAATGGGTGTGCGTCACAGCGGTTATCGTCATCGTGCTTATCACACTGCTTGTAGGCGTGGTGTTGCTCTACCTGACTCCCGAAAGGCTTACGCCGTTGGTCAACAAATATGCCGACAACTATCTCAATGCAGATGTACAAGCTGCCAGAATAGAACTGACATTCTGGTCAACATTTCCACGGCTGGAAGTGCAAGTCGATACACTGACAATAGTCAGTCGCAGCCTCAATGCGCTTCCGGTCCGGCAACGCGCGAGTCTGCCGCAGGATGCCGACTCACTGCTGTCGCTCCAAAAATTTTCCGGAGGCATTCATCTGCTCAACATCATAGCCGGGAACATCGACCTTTACGATGTTCAACTGACAAATCCGCGCATCAATCTCTATGCGGTCAACGACTCGATCAACAATTTTGACATACTGCCGCCGTCAGAGGAGCCACCGGCCGAACCGGCACCGCTGCCTGAAATATCAATTGACCGCTTTGCGATCAACGGACAGATGCCTGTTCGTTTCCGCTCATGCGCTGACAGCCTGGACTTCACGCTGAAACTACAGCGCACGAACCTCGAAGGGACAGAAGCCCCGACATATACCATCGGCATTGCCGGGAACACATCGGCACAAATGGCATCGCTGAAGATTCCCTCCGTGCCATTTTCCATTGACGGATGCATCAACTGGGATGCAGACAAGCCCGAGGAGCTGGGGCTGCATGACTTCAAAGTCTCAGCACTGGCCATCCCGGTTGAGTTCTCCGCCCGGATAGCAATGGCAGACACGCTGGCAATCAACAGTCTGGAGCTATCCGTTCCCGAACTGCGCGCGGGCGAACTGATAAAACTCATTCCGGAAGAGCATATCGGTCAGGCAAAGGGTATAGACACCGACCTCATCCTTGCGCTGGAAGCAAAACTCCTGCGCCCCTACCGCCCTGCCGTGGATAAGATACCCAGTCTTGAAACGCGACTGACAGGCAATGCATCGAGACTGAAACTGGACGAACTCAACATTCACTCTATCAATCTGGATCTCAGCGCAAATATTGACGGATCGGATCTCAACCGCTCGGTCATCAACCTCCATCGGCTCTCAGTGGCCGGACAAGCTATGGATTTCACATTGAAGGCCGATGTCAAGAGTCCTGTCAATAATCCTGACATCAATGCGACATTCACCGGAGTGCTTTCACTCAGCAAACTATCCAAAAGGCTGTCGCGCCTGATGCCCATGACCCTGTCCGGCACAATCAAGGGAGACGCATCGGCACATTTCCGGCTCAACGATCTGAAACCGAAACGGTTCCACCGCACACGCATCAACGGGCATCTGACATTGTCGAAGTTCAACATGGCAATGAACGATGGCTCGATGGACGCATATATCAACCATGCCGACATGCGGCTGGGAACCAGCTCCCGCGTGACCATGAAAGAGCATATTATCGATTCGATGCTGACAGCCTCACTGACCATCGACACAACCTCCGTCAACGCTCCCGGCATTCAACTTGCCGGCCGCGGCATGGCCATGAACGTCGGGACGCGCAATGTTGCATCCTCAACGGACTCCACACAAATCAATCCGATCGGGATATCACTGCGTGCCGGCCTTCTGGCTCTCAAGGCAGACAGCGGAGCGACACGCCTCAGGCTGCGCGATGCGGCCGTAGATGGCGCGCTCCACCGCTACCACAGCGATGCACGCAGCCCACAACTCGATCTGAAGGTGAACGCCAAAAGAATCGGATATGTCACGCCGGAACTGCGCGTCAATCTCCGCGAAAGCAGTGCAGGCCTCACGCTCCACCCGCGGGCAAAGCGACCAATGTCGCCAAGAATGCAAGCACGCGTTGACTCTCTGGCTGCCATATATCCCGGTCTGTCAACAGACTCCCTGGCGGCTCTGGCCCGCCGGACAATGCCGCGCCGACAACATAAAGATGACGGACGGCAGAACATCGACTTTAAAATCGACAACTCGCTTGCTTCATGGCTCAGGTTATGGCAACTCAACGGAAAACTGACAGCCAAGCGCGCCCGGGTTTACACACCTTACTATCCGGTTAAAAACGTGATGAAAGATATCGATCTGGATTTCAGCACCGATTCGATCAATTTCCGCCACGCATATCTGAAATCAGGACTGAGCGACTTCACGCTAAACGGATCTATAAAAAACATCCGCAGAGCCATGACATCACGCAGACGAGTGCCGATAGAAATAGACCTCAATCTGCGTTCCGACACCATAGACGTCAATGACATAACCGCCACAATGCTTCGGGGCGCAGCCTATTCAGGCGGAATAGACAGCCTAACGCTCGCCGATCTCGGAGAGCTCGAAAAGGACGAGGATTTCATGCATACCGGAGAGGAGGCTGCGGGTGATAGCGCAATGGCAACGCTAATCGTGCCATCCAACATCAAAGCCTCACTGTCAATGAAAGCAGACAAGATTCATTACGGTGACCTTTGGTTCCGTAGATTTACCGGTGACGTCAGTGTCTATGACGGAGCCATAGCACTTGAACGGCTGTCGGCATCAACCGACATAGGACGTCTGACCATGACCGCCCTCTATTCCGCGCCGACAGCCGATGACATCCAGTTTGCCGCCGGAGTCAACATGAAGAAACTGAATCTCAGAAAAATACTGCTCGAACTTCCTCAGATTGATACGATTATGCCGATACTCAAAGAGGTCAGCGGCATTGTTGACGCCAATCTGGCAATCACCACAAAGCTGGATTCGCTGATGAACATACGGTTCAACACGCTCGACATGTCATTGCAGCTTGCCGGAGACAGCCTTGTGCTTCTCGACTCGGAGACATTCCGCACAGTGGCCAAATGGATGCTGTTCAAGAATAAAAAGCGCAACATGATCGATCACATGGATGTGGAAATCACAATACGCGAAGGGTGGCTCGATCTCTATCCTGTTGTTTTCGACATGGACCGCTACCGCATCGGAATTGTCGGCAACAATGACATGAATTTCAATCTCGACTACCATGTTGCCGTATTGAAATCGCCCATTCCATTCAAATTCGGCATCAACATAAAGGGAACGCCTGAAAAGATGAAAATCAAGCTTGGCAAGGCACGGATCAATGAAAAGGCCGTGGCAAAGTCACGCAACCTGACCGATTCGCTGCGTGTCAACCTGATTCAAGAGATAACCAAGACATTCCGGCGCGGTGTACGCACAGCCGGAAGACGAGGCTTGCAGATGCAGGAATCCGCAGCACGTCAGAGACAAAGCGCGGGTGTGAAGCCCGATGATATATCCGACACGCTTAATGCGGCCGACTCCTTGATTTTCATTAAGGAAGGGCTTATGGAACCGCCCCCCGGATTCGTAATGCCCGGAACAGAGAATGAAAATGCCGACACGCAGCCCAAAAGCAATAAAAAGAAGAAGAAATGATTGAGAAAATAGCGATACAGAATTATCTGCAACGGAATTCCACCATATCGCTGCAACCGAAAGCAGCACTTATAGACATGGACGGCACGCTCTATGACTCGATGCCGTCGCATGCACGCGCCTGGCAGCAGATGATGCTTGAAGTCGGGATTGAGATTCCATTAGAGGAATTTTTTCTATATGAGGGACGCACAGGCGCATCCACAATCAACATCCTTTTCAACCGTGCTTTCGGACGCGATGCAACGGCAGAAGAGGCCGAACGGCTCTATCGCCGCAAAACAGAACTTTTTTCCGCAATGCCACCGGTCAGCCCCATGCCCGGAGCATTGCAAATGCTCAATTTCCTCCGCGAGACAGGCATCAAGCGGGTGCTTGTCACCGGGTCGGGACAACATTCGCTGATTGACAGACTCTCGCATGACTTTCCAAAGGCATTTTCGGAGGATATGATCATATCATCGCGATCCGTGAAACACGGCAAACCCAATCCGGAGCCATACGAGACGGCAATGAAACTGGCAAAAGTGCAGCCCTGGCAATCAATCGTCATTGAGAACGCGCCGCTCGGAATTGAGGCCGGGCATGCATCGAAAGCATTTACAATCGGTGTCAACACCGGCCCGATATCGCCACAGGCATTGCATGATGCAGGAGCGGATCTTGTCTATGACTCGATGCCTGAATTCGCCAACAAGCTTCCGCTTCTCATTTTTGAGATGCTGACAACGATGAACAACTTTAATTGACCGACCGCATGCCCATATCAGACACAACGCTGATCTTCGCTCTCGATGCCGCCGCAGAAATCTCGCTGATAACAGAGACCTACGCCCCGGCAGGAATATTCATTCTGGCTGATGAAAACACCTCGCCGCTCATCGCACAGCCGTTGGTGGAATCCGCACCGACACTCCGAAACGCGAAAACAATAACAATTCCGCCGGGAGATGACAACAAATCACTTGAAACACTCGCCGGCATCTGGACAAGGCTATCATCGGAAGGCGCGAACCGCAACTCATTGCTGATAAACGTGGGCGGCGGGATGGTGACAGACATCGGTGGCTTTGCCGCATCGACATTCAAGCGAGGCATACGCTTCATCAACGTCCCGACATCGCTCCTCGGAGCTGTGGATGCTGCACTGGGAGGGAAGACCGGAATCAATTTCGCCGGGCTGAAAAACGAGATCGGAGTGTTCAGCCATGCAAAAGCGGTGATAGTCTGTGCCAAATTCTTTGAGACACTTCCTTACAGCGAACTTCTGTCAGGATATGCCGAACTGCTCAAGCACGCATTGATTGATTCTCCTGAATCGCTGAACCGCGCTTTGGCTTTTGACCTTGAGAATCCCGACTGGCAACAGCTTCAGCAACTTTTGCGTGAGAGCATATCCGTCAAGCAACGCATTGTGACTGAAGACCCCTATGAACACGGTCTTCGCAAAGCTCTGAATCTCGGCCACACGGTGGCTCACGCACTTGAATCCATTGCCATGAAACGCGGACACGCAATGCCTCATGGACATGCCGTTGCCACAGGTCTGGTGACCGATCTGGTTTTATCAAACATCAAATCAGGATTGTCTTCGGACATTATCAGCAACGTGGCCCGATATGTCAGAACATATTATCCCGCTCCTGAAATATCCTGCTCCGAATATCCGGAACTGATCTCCCTGATGCGCCACGACAAGAAGAACCGCACTGCATCCGAAATCAATTTCACGCTACTCCGACAGCCCGGCGAAGTGGAAATCAACAGCCCGGCAACACCGGATGAGATTACAGAAGCCCTCGACATCACACGCGATCTGCTTGGCGTATAATCCACCTGACAGTCAGCAGATCGTAAGGTCAAGACTATGCCTCATACAAGGACAACAGTTTCTTATAGTATGCCCCCGGAGCGAACTCTGCCAAAGCTTTCCGCTGGATTTCCGGACGGTCAAAGCGCGTTGTCCATGCGCGGCTAATGGCTTCTGCCAATGATTGCCGATTGCCGCTTTCAAATGTGAGTCCCCGATCCTCCGTCACCAACTCCGGGATTCCGCCGATTGCCGCTCCAACCACCGGTGTTCCCGCACAGAATGACTCGATAACACTCAATGGATTATTCTCATAACACTCTGAAGGCATAACTGACATCCGAGCATTAATCAACAATTCATGAACGCTGGCGGCATCGATTCGTCCAAGAAATTCAATATTGCCATCCTCCGCATATTGTTTACGCAGTTTCTCCGCCAACGGCCCATCTCCGGCCACCCTAATCTTATATGACAGCGTGGTGGCAGCAGCCAAAAGGGTCTCCACCCCTTTTTCCTCTGACAACCTGCCTATATAGCAGTAATACTCATCCGGATTGGCTATTGCCGGCGTCTCTGCATATTCTCCAACCATCTCGGGAGCGATAAAATTACAGAGCGTAGTGAGTTTTTCCGCATCAAAACTCCCCTGTTTCATTTTTGATGCCATAAACGAACTGGGGCAGATG
>CAYTLU010000375.1:0-13832 GCA_964438665.1 uncultured Bacteroides sp. | reverse complement strand
GGGTAGCGAAGTCAATAACCTCTTCAGGGTCGGTGTATGTGTGGTGATCTGAAGAAACCTCATCTTCAACACCGGCCAACACGCCGAGCTCACCCTCTACAGTTACATCATACTGATGAGCATAGTCAACAACTTTCTTGGTCAGCGCAACATTTTCCTCATAAGGAAGATGAGAGCCGTCGATCATCACTGACGAGAAACCATTGTCGATACATGACTTGCACAGGTCAAAGCTGTCACCGTGGTCAAGATGGAGACAGATCTGGGGATTTTCCCATCCAAGCTCTTTTGCATAAGCAACAGCACCCTGAGCCATGTAGCGGAGAAGGGTTGCGTTGGCATAGTTGCGTGCGCCTTTCGACACTTGGAGAATCACCGGAGACTTTTCTTCAGCAGCAGCCTTGATGATAGCCTGAAGCTGCTCCATATTGTTGAAGTTGAAAGCTGGAACGGCATATCCGCCCTTAATTGCCTTAGCAAACATCTCGCGAGTGTTAACCAGGCCTAAATCTTTGTAACTTACCATTTTGTTTATTTATTTTTGGGTTAAAAATTTATATTTTCCTATTTCATTGCAAAAGTAACAAAAATTATTGACGGATAGAAATACGCACCGTCTTATTTTTTGATATGTACTAATGCGTTGATGCCGCCGACAAACACCGCTCCACCGACAATATTTCCCAACGTTGCCGGAATCAGATTGCACAAGACAAACTGCGATGCCGTCACTCCTGCGCCCTCCATCATGCCAAGAGGGATAAAGAACATATTGGCGATGCAGTGTTCGTAGCCCAATATGACGAACGCCATTACAGGCAAAAAACAACCTACGGCTTTTTCAGTCAGTGCGTGACCGGACAATGCAAGCCAAACGGCCAGACATACACACCAGTTTGCTCCTATGCCTTTGAGAAACACCGTCAGCCAAGGCATAGACACTTTCGCCTCGGCAACTCCGATTATCGCGGAATGGTATGGATCCGAAGCTGTCAGACCGCTGGCATATACCAGAAAATAGGCAAATGCAACAGCTCCGATGAAATTACCGATATAAACAATCGACCAGTTTCTTGCCACACGCTTCCAGCCAAGATCGCCTTTCATCAGCCCGGGCATCAGCAGGGCGTTGTTTCCGGTGAAAAGCTCTGCACCCAGCGCAACGACAAGCAACAGTCCTATCGGGAACATACAGCCGCTCAATAGCTTCTGCAAAGACGGATTCCCGGCCGTAATTTCCGGAAATCCATATCCCACAATGACAGAGACAACTCCGCCAAGCGCAATAAATGCCCCGGCCTGAACAGACTGCAAAATCAGTTTTGAGATGGGCAGCGAAGCCTTGCGGCATCCTGCGTCAAGAGCCGCCACTGTTATTTCTTTCGGAGAGAGAAGTTTCATAGTTGTTCAATTTTTATCCAATGGTTGAAATGTGCCTATATGGCGACGTTTTTTTTCTTCAAGTATTTCATCAATCGCCATAAAAATTCCGGTTTCCTCAACATCGCCGAATTCAGTGTTGATTGCAGTGCCAAAGGTTCGCATTGTCGGAGAAAGGCTCATATAGGCATTGACGAGCGGCGGGATATTGAATCCGGCAGCGCGGATAGCCCGGTTGAGTATCTTATAGTCTTCGGAATAGTCGTTTCCCACAAAAATATCAGCCATTGCCGCCTCATCCATGTCGGTTGCGAGCGGATGGATCGGGCGAACCAACTTTTCCGGATCGTTGAAATGCTTATTGAGAAAATATAGAATCATGTTACGGCAAACCTTGTTGTACGAAGGATACATTGTCACTTTGCCAAACAGGAACTTGATCTCCGGATGTATGACCGTCAACGCCCCAAGGCCATCCCACAGATTGTCCAATGCATAAATCGCCTTGGCTCCTGCTTTCGAAGACTGATATTCCAGACGGACGAATGACCGGCCCAATTCTATGGTCAGGGGAAGATATTCCTTCAGAAAGCGCGGCGAGAAACGGAACATGTGCGCGGTTGCGATATGTGGTGTCCCATCCGGAAGCAAAGCAATATCCTTGCCGCAAATATATCTATATCCCCCCAATATCAGACGTGCTTCCGGATCCCAGACTATCAGCTGATTGCACGGCGGCATCATGATGTCGAATTCATCAATGTCACATGCCTTGCCAGAGCCGCCGCCGGCCGCACGGAAAGCGATCTCGCGCAGACGTCCGATCTCACGCATGACATTAGGCGCACTATGGGCACTGACAACATATATCTGATTGTGTCCCTTGTTAGTGTTGCGCAGAAAGGTATCAGCCGTCAGTTCGGCTTCAATCGCTTCTATTGCAACAGGGGATATTATCTCTTCTTTCATTATTCAGATAGGTTCTATTGTTGAGCGATCAGCAAATTTTGGCAGTCCGTAAACAATCTTCCTGATTTCATCAGCCGATGACTGCGCATCTCGTCCGCCATTGAGACTTTTCCAGGATATCGGTCTGCCAACATGGATAGTATAATTACATCCTCTGGATCGAAACACTTCCTTTGGCAGCCTGGCCATTTCTATATTTAACTTCAACCCTAGCCGCGTTCTCAGTTTTGCAAAATTATAAAAAAAGTTTGAGTTCCGCCCGCTAAAAAACATAGGAACCACATTGCGGTGATGCTGTATGGCTTTATTCACGAAATTTTTCTGCCATTGCAAATCTGCAATCTGCCCGCCGCAGCCTTTGCGCGACACCAGTCCTGCCGGAAAAATAATTATGGGACCTGCGCCCTCCATTGCATCTTCTATCGCCTTAGACGATTGGCGCGACTGATGCCCGAGCTTGTTTATCGGAAGAAAAACTCCACTAAGCGGCTCTATGGCCATAAGCAAATCATTGACAATGAATTTTACCGGATGACCGCCATACAAGCCTGTCACATAGTCGATAAGCATCATCCCGTCAAGTCCGCCAAGCGGATGATTGCACGCGATTATAACCCTGCGGTCGGTCTTGTCAGCATTTTCTTCGCCAACAACATCATAGCTGATATCAAGGTGTGACAGCACTCCCCTGCAGAACTCAGCATCGCGTTTCCCCTGACAGGCTGTCAGCATTTCATTCATCTCTTCCTGACAGATAACACCGGACAGCCAACGCACAACGAAACGCGGGATATAGCGATAATAGCGGGGCATTCTGCTGCGAAGCACCGCATCCAGATCTATACGTATCGATTGATCAGCTGTCTCCATCAGTTACAAAATTAGCCAAAGACAAAAAAACAGGCAAAACAATCGCACACATTATATCAAAATGTGCAATGACGCTTTGTGTATTAACAATAAGAGTGTTAATTTTGCATAATCAAGAATTTACATCTGACCATACGATATGGCATTAGAAAAACAAATCACAGAATGGGCCGGAAAAATGGGATTAACGCTTAAAAGCGCTGTCAAAATAGCAATCGAGTCCCGCCGGTGCAGCGTGACAATAGCAGAAGACAATGACCACCCCCTAATAATCATGGGCAATGGGCCTTCTCTGTCAGACACAATCCGCGACCACAGCCCCGCTCTGTTGTCACATCCCCTTATGGCAGTCAACTTTGCCGCCAACACGGAGGAATTCTATCAATTACGCCCGAAATACTATGTTTTGGCCGATCCGGTGTTCTTCGCTGAGACAAAACACGAGAATGTAGTGAAACTTTGGAAGAACCTCACAGAAGAAGTCAACTGGCCAATGACTATTTTCGTGCCGGCCAAATACAAAAATGCCATTAGCGCACCATCCAAACCTAATCTTCACATCGAATGGTTCAATCCCATCGGAGTCGAAGGGTTCAGATGGATCGAGAATGTGGCATTCGGCAGCGGTCGTGGAATGCCACGCCCGCGCAATGTCCTGATCGTGTCTATAATGGTTGCCATAAAAATGGGATACCGAAGCATCTATCTGACCGGAGCAGACCATTCCTGGACACGCACGCTGGAAGTCAGCGAAGACAATATGGTCATTTCTGTGCAACCCCATTTCTATACGGACAATGAAGCAGAGCATAGCCGCATAGCGTCCGTCTATAAAGACATCCATCTGCACCAAATCCTGCATAGCTTCTATGTAGCGTTCCGTTCTTATTTCGCAATAAAAAGATACGCCGACAGCCACGGCATACATATATATAATGCCACCCCCGGAAGCTTCATCGACGCATTCGAGCGCAAAAGCCTCAGCCGGCTCACTGACTAATGGTTAATAACGGTGCCGCTATTGCTATTCAGCGGTCATCGGAATTTTATCAATTCTGCGCTGATGGCGGCCTCCCTCAAAGTCCGTTGACAAAAAGGCATCGACTATCTCCAATGCGGTTGCCTCATCAATAAATCTGGCTGGAATAACCAACACATTGGCATCATTGTGCTGTCGCGCCAATCGCGCCAGTTCTGCGGTCCAGCAAAGCGCAGCACGTATGCCCTGATGCTTGTTGAGCGTCATTGCCACTCCATTGCCGCTGCCACACATTGCAATTCCCGGATAGTCGGCACCGGACTCTATCGCCAAAGCGCAAGGATGGGCAAAATCCGGATAGTCACAACTTTCAGATGATTGAGTGCCAAAATCCTCAGTCTCGTAACCGGCTCTGTGAAGATGGTCCAAAATCGCCTTTTTCAACTCAAATCCTGCATGGTCGCTGCATAGCGCAATTTTCTTCGACATACACATATATTATATTGTTATTATTTCAGTTTAATCATACAACACCAGCTAGATGCTTAACACCATCCGCTTCCAGAGCCAACGCGGAATCAATCGCCAAAAGAACACAACGACAGCCCATCGCCAGTCGATAACGGCAACCCGCCGGCGTTTGAGCAATGCAGACTCAATCTTAGGCGCAACATAATCCACGGTCATCTCCATCGGATATTTCATTTTCCCATTCAACAAATCCGTCCGGACAAATCCGGGACGGATATCCGTAAATGTTACGTTGACTTTCTCCGTAAATGCCAACTGTTCAAGAGCATCTATATATGTTTGTTCAAAACGTTTCGATGAACTGTAAGCTGCCGACAATCCGATTCCCTTTGTTCCGGCAATAGATGTTATTGCTGCTATATGCCCCCTCCGAAGGCCGGATGACTGCCGGAAATACTTATATGCCGCCGTCAGAATTCCGGCAAATCCGCTGACATTCGTATCCAATGTTGACCGTAGCCGCTCAGGGTCTATTTCCGGATCCTGATAGCCGACACCGGCGCAATAAAGCAACACATCCATACCTCCGCAAGACTCGATAAGCCCCTCGAATCTTTCAACGGCATCACTCTTTGTCACATCGATTGCCGCATAGACAATATTGCCCGAGCTTTGCGATGCAATTTCCTTCAGTCTCTCTTCCCGACGAGCCGCTATGCCGACAAGCCATCCTGACTGCGCGAAATCACGCGCTATTCGCTCCCCAAGACCCGATGACGCGCCGACTATTATTATCCGTTTTTCATTATTTTTCATAACCGTGACTCCCCGGAAAATCCGACCTCAACTATCCCCACCCTGCGGTATATCAACCTCCGGATCGCGCTTCTTGTTCAAAGGCAACGTGTAGCTTATGGAAAAACTGCCGCTGAACGCGCCATTACGCTTGCCGTAGCCCGGAATATACATCGGCTTGCCGTATGGCGCTTCCCCTTCATGAAGCAAAGCATGATATTTCACCATCCATCCGAGGGAGATGCCTTTCCATATCATCACCCTCACTCCGGCAAGGAATTCAAAAAAGCCTGCGGTTGTGTTTTGGGATGGGATGTTCAGCATCTCGTTTTCACCCCAGTAACCATCCTCTAGAGCGAATCGGCTGATTTCATATTTAAAAGGCGTAAAACCATAACGCACCCCGACCAGCAATTCATAGCGAGGGTCATTATTATAAAATATATTATAATTCATGCCAATCCTGAAAAATGGAGCAAGCGGCGACTTGAAAGTATAATTCTGACCATCGGGCGTGAAATCGCAGCTGGCCATACCAAATTCAATCACCGGCTTATAACGGTTGTGCAGACTCAATTCCGCCCACACATCAACCCCGCCATATTTCTGACCGAACAACCTCATTGCCGGATCCCACAGGTTCAGGCCAACAGTAACGGACTCCAGCAAAGGATAAATCATTTTTTTCGATGTCTTGCTGGCAGTCGTATCGATCCATTCCGTTCCGGATATCGTGTCAATGAATATTACATTGCCCTCGGCATCCTTGGCTTCAACAAGGTTTGCTTTCGGGTCAATCTCCTTTTTCTCAGGCTCCGGCACAGAATTGGCTGAAGCTGCCGCAGAGGGCTTCACAGGCGTAATCTTTCGCTGGCCAACGACAGGGACAGCCACGGAAACGGATAACCCGACCACTACAATAAAAGATATTATGCTGTTACGGTATCCCATCATTCAGACGTGCGAAAATAAATTTTTATACGTTCTATGTCAGTGTTCGTCACAATTGAATCCGTTATTGCAATCGAATCAATCAGATGACGCGTATATTTCATATCCTTTATGGTATATTGCAACATTGCGCCACACTCTTCGGAGGCGAAATAAGGGCTGGAAGTGTATGTAAATGTAATAGTGTCATTGTATGCAATGTCATCTATCCCTCGTTGGGCGTAATGAAAACAATAGGATGTGACATCCGTCGTTGACCGAAACGGTAGATAGACACTCGTGAGAGACGTTCCCGCAGCATACAGCAAGGAATCGCCAGGCGCTCCCACGCCATGAATATCAAGAGAATCCACCGAAATCGACTGACCGCCGGCCGAAGAATAGAAACCGGCATACGGCAGACTGGTCTGATTGTCCGTGCAGCCCGAGGTGTTGCACGCCGAAAGGGAGACTATGAGAACAAAGACCCAGACAAATGTTGTCAGAATTTTTCCCATACAACTATTTCATCAAGTGTTTTCCGCTTTTTCGCAGGAATAGTCTCATCCGCAGGATATCCCAACGGCAATATGGCTATCGGCTCCAATTCTGCCGGAACTGACAACGCCGATCTTAGCCGGTCTGCATCGAAATTGCATATCCAGCATGTTGCCAGCCCCATATCCGCAGCTGCAAGACACATGTGTTCGACAGCTATGGCAATATCAACATCGGTATGATCCTTGCCGTCAGCCCTATGCCAAGCCTCGGAATGATCGCCGAAGCAGACTATGAAATTTTTTGCCGTATTAATCCAATCGCGGCCATAAGAAGATCTTATTGCTTGACAGGTTGCATCATCGGTTGCCACTAAAAAACGCCAAGGCTGACGATTGCACGCCGATGGAGCCATCCGAGCGGCCTCCAGCACCCGCATGATGTCATCACGCGACACCTGCCGGTCTGAATAGTTGCGACAAGAAAAGCGACGTCCAATCAATTCAAAAAAATCCGAAGCCATATTCAATTCAAATTTAGCATTTATGACTATATTTCTTCTTCTATCTCGTAATCATTACGGTGCGGAGAATTCCGGGCTATCAGTTCTCCGATAAATCCTGTCAGGAACAATTGTGTGCCAAGAATCATCGTTGTAAGTGATATGTAAAAATACGGTGAATCCGTCACAAGCCGCGATGGCACGCCGGCACACAAATTATACAATTTTATTCCTCCCAACACCATCACGGCAAGCAGACCGATAAAAAACATAAGACTGCCGAGCAACCCGAAGAAATGCATCGGTTTGCCACCAAATTTATTGGTAAACCATAATGTAATCAAATCAAGATAGCCGTTGACAAAACGATCCAGTCCGAATTTCGACTTGCCGTATTTGCGTGCCTGATGATGCACCACCTTTTCGCCTATACGGTTGAACCCGGCATTCTTTGCAAGATAAGGTATGTAGCGGTGCATGTCGCCATACACCTCGATGCGCTTAACCACTTTATTTCTATATGCCTTCAGGCCGCAATTGAAATCATGGAGATTTTTGATTCCGCTGACCTTTCTCGCAGTTGCGTTGAACAATTTAGTCGGAATAGTCTTTGACAGTGGGTCATATCGTTTTTGTTTCCACCCGCTGACCAGGTCATATTTATCTTCCATAATCATACGGTACAGTTCCGGAATCTCATCCGGACTGTCCTGCAAATCAGCATCCATAGTTATCACGACATCTCCCTGCGCACGTTGAAATCCGGTGTTAAGAGCCGGAGACTTCCCATAATTACGCCGGAAACAAACTCCTTTCACTGCCGGATTTCTCTCTGACAGCTTTTTAATGACATCCCATGAATCATCGGTAGAACCGTCATTAACAAACAGAACCTCATAACTGAAGCCGTTTTCCGACATCACTCTGGCAATCCATTGTTCCAATTCAGGTAGGGATTCCGCTTCGTTATAAAGCGGCACGATTACGGTAATATCCATCGTATCTGTTTATTATTAAATTCATTATACTCTACAATCCGGGCATTGCATTGTTCACCATTCCATCAAGGATTCGCATTGCTGACTCTTCGGGACCGAGGCTTGCCGATCCGCGCGATTGAAGCCATTATCAACGAAAGGAAACACCCGCCGGCCATAGTCAGCCAAAACATGGAAATAACAAACGTTGACGGAGATGGCACAACGCCCTGCTCTATCATGTTGTTAAGCACACGCGCCAACTCAAGTTGTTCAGGGGTTCCGGCCTGATGACAAACCGCTATTGTCTCTCTGACCTGTTCAACCAGAAAGCCCGGAGCTATCCATTTCATATAGACAATTGTGACAAGGCCACATATTGCCGTAGCAAATAAAAAAGTCGCGATGCCCTGCACCCATAGCTCAACCATCGAATAGCCGCCCGCAAGATATGAATTCCGAAGCGATCGGTAGATATACAGCGGGATGCAGACTATCAGAACAATTGTCACGAGAGAAAGCAACGGAAAATATGACGACATTGCCATTGAAAGAAATATCGAACTCAAATACAGGCCGAACATGCGTCCGGCTTTTGCGCCACGATAGTATGGAGAGTCTGTTTTATTCATAATTCCTATATAATTCACGCAAATTTACAATAAAACCATGAATTATCCTCTCCATACAATGCAAAACTAAACTAAAAGTCTCACAATTGTCATCAAATATTTTTATCTCCAAAAACAAATCTGACAATGGGCGTTGATGGATTAACTTAAAAACGTTGCGTCCGTGCCTCCATTCAAAAGCATAAAAACAGGGGGAGAAAGAGCCGAACCAGCTAAAAACACAATTTATATATTTATATTCCGATTAATATAGTCAAGCATATATACCATTATACACCAAACAATTAATAAGGCAACATACTATATAATAGTTTATATTCCTCTCAATAGGTGTTGCATTCGGCTACACAGCATTGTAAATTTGCATTGTAAAATTTTTTCAGTTAAGGATTACGACCCACAAATAAGGTAAAAAAGAGATTATAATGGGGATTTCCCGAACTTTGATTGGTTTGTTCGGGAAGGGTTCGTAAAAAACAACTATTTTAACGGCTATCTTTGAGAGTTGAACTCCAAAGATAGCCGTTATGATTTTATTAATCTCAGGATATGATCCTAAGCAATCCGAATCAAGTCTCGGACGACAGATGGGATATCACTTCTTTGAATCAGCCTTTTCCAGCTGACGTTCGATTGCCTCGATCGCAACATCGAAAGCCTCCTCAAAAGAATCCGCAATCTTGGTTGCAACCTGCTCTCCCGAACGAGGGACAACGACCTTTAAAACCACCTGTTTGTTCATTGCAGTCTCTTTCTTAAGAACTGTCAGGTTGACATCAACATAATTGATATTGACATAACGGCGGGCCAGACGCTCCAATTTCTTATTAATAAAGTCATTCAGTCTCTCAGAAACATCGAAATGAATACCTTGAATTTTTACTTCCATAGTTATCCTCCTTTTTTTTGTGCACGAGGATGTGCAAGTTGATAATTTTGTTTTAGATCTCTATATGATAGATGAGTGTAGATTTGCGTAGCTGTCAGCGACTCGTGCCCGAGCAACTGCTGTACTGATGTCAGCTGCGCACCTCCATTCAGCATATCCGTAGCGAATGAATGACGGAGCACATGAGGACTCTTCCTCGATGAATGCACTCCGGATTCGGTCATGGTCTTATGGACGATCGTATAGACTTGTTTACGCGAAAGCGGACGGCCGTCCGGCTTATGAAAAAAATATTCCGATCCGAGAATTTCGTCCGAAGATTCGCATAATCGCCTATATTCTTCTATCGATTCAGCCAACTCCCGGCCAAAAGGAACTATCCTGTCTTTATTACGCTTGCCATGCACCTTTAGTTCACCGTGTGTGCAATCTACGTTTACATCCAGAAGCCCCACCAATTCTGAGCAGCGAAGCCCGGTGGAATAAAACATATCGATAATCAATCGGTTGCGCACTTCATCCGGATTCCCGACATCGATATCCGCATCCAGCATCGACTCCATCTCTTCTTCACGCACATAGACAGGTAAATCCTTCGGCATTTTTGGCGGACGTAGATCCATAGCCGGATTGAACGGCATGCCATGACGTTTCATCATATAGCGGAAAAATGCACGAAGCGACTGTATCTTGCGACGCAACGTGCGCACAGACATTCCTTGCTTTGACAAGGATGCAAGCCATAGACGCAAATCAGAAACCGTCGCCGTTTCCGGACGGAGCTCATATCGTCCATGCTCCGTTGCAAAGTCAGCCCATTGCTCCAGATCCGTCCGATAGGCGTTAACCGTCATCGCCGAGAGCTGCACCTCATTGGTTATGAATCTAATAAACGAGTCAATCATAGAATCATCGGCTATGGAATGATTTATACAAGCGCAATTTAACTTTATTTTTTTTCATTCGCAAGCCAATGACAATTTATTTTCAACTTCACTTATGGATACAACAAAAAAGAGTCCGTAATCAAGGGGCTACTGCCAGACCCTACGGACTCTCTATATTTTTCTTTAAGATAAGAGCGGATGCGAAGGAGGATTATTCCTCAACGGCGCGCAACTTCTGCACATAAACCGCTTTCATCATTTTCTTGCGGTTTGTTACAGACGGCTTCTGAAAAGCCTGACGGCTGCGAAGTTCTTTTACAATGCCGGTTTTTTCAAATTTACGTTTGAATTTTTTAAGTGCGCGTTCGATGTTTTCGCCTTCTTTTACCTGTACGATAATCATTTTTTAGTTTCTATGTTTTAATGTTAATTATTTGCTTACCTGCTTTTAGCGCGGCAAAATTAACCACATTTTTTCACATCTCAAAACTTTTTCGCCCGAATTTCAAAAAAAACACAAAAAAACAGGGTTTAAACGAATGAGCTTTATAAACCTACCCGATGCATTCATCATAGATATTGGGATTTATGCATTCAAGGTGAGAAAAACGCCCCATTGTTGAAACACCGGATTAAGGCAGGAGCAGTTCATAGATGCAATCGGCTATGTCGCGCATCACAATCTCGCCATTCGTGTTGTACACATCAACTGTGCCTTCCTCCCACCATCCATCCCCCCACTGTCCATTTTGAGCAAAGAAGTATGTTGGCATAGGCGACTGGCCTTCATAAACGTATGATGGATAAATCCATCTATATTGCATTGGTATCACCATCTTACCGGTCTTGACGTTTTTAAGGCCATTCTCATAGTAGCTTTTCGAATCAGAAACCGTGTCATAGACTAGAGCGCTTGCTGATTCTTCGTCCCATAGGTCGTCGAGTTTACGGATTATCTCTCCGTCCTTGTCAATTTCAGCATACCTTGCTCCGTCCTTCATGATTGCTTTGCCGTTGCGGAAATGCCACGTTGGACTTCCATCATCATCATATTCCTCATCCTGGAATTCTGCCGGAATTGCAAGTTTTCCGGTTGAGTCAATAAAACCCCACAAACCATCTATTTGAACTGCCGCCATGCCATCGGAAAAATCAAGAGCATTCTCATAGCTCATGAAAGGTATGACAAGGGTTCCTGATGTATTGACATATCCGTAAGAAACTTTGCCTGCCTTCTCCTTTTGCACAAGAACCAAGCCTCCGAGACTCAAATCGCCAAGCATTTCTTTATCAGACATGCAGCGTCCCGGTATCCTTTTGCTGTTTACCGGCAACCCTTTGGGATTGGCATTGGAATCCCAAAGGTAAAACGAGGCATTGGGTGATACATTCTGGAGTGCATACCATCCATGCCCCAGATATCGAATGTAGTCATAATAACCTGTCAGGTAACTGCCGCTCATGTCAATCAGACGATCTTTGTGGACTCCCTTGGAGCCGCCGCTTACTACAGCATGATTCGCATCGTTGAACTTTATATTGCAACCCAAGCTGCTTATCCTTTTTCCCTGCTTGTCGGTCAGAAATGTCCCATCGGTATTCAGCAGATAAAACTTGGCCGTTTCGCTTAACGGATAGACCGCACAAACCGAAAACCAATCGCCTCCGGCATGGGATATGGATTTAAATCTGTTCGTGATTGAATAAATCGGAGATATGCTTAATGCCAATATGGCTAAAAACAATATTGCTTTCCGTCTCATAATTTCAGGTTATATTATTATAATTCCGCATAACTTTCAAGGTCGTCAAATCGCTGCCAGTTATCAGCACTACTGAGCAATGTGAGAAAATAACCGCTTAAGTATGGCTTTAATTCCTCATAGCTTATGAACACCGGCATATTGTATTGACCCCTCCACATACCATCTATATAGAATGTCATGCCATATTTTTCAAATGAAAACGTTTTGGGAATTTCCTCAAACTTTATTGTCTTGTAGTTTTCATATTCTTTATCCCATTCGCGTTTTATGAGCCGGAGTAATCCGCGTATATATACACGATTGTTATTAAAAACCGCATTCTCATTGAGTATTTTGCCGGAAGCCACATCAGATGAATTGGCCGGAATAAGTCCCTCGCGTATCATCGCTACGTATCCCACAGATGGGAAATCGCTCTTGCCACCCGTACAATTATGAAGCCTTACACAGAATTCAACCCACTTGTCATTAATCATTGTCGGGGAAATACTCATTCCGTAGTCCTTAAATTTTTTACCGTTTAAGTCAATATCATAATCTGCATTTGCAACGGCTTTCTTTGTTGCATTCACCACATCATCCACCGTTTTGACCGTTTTGACAGATTCCGTGACAACCCTCCCCCCTCTTTCTTTGAAGTATGGTTCAATAATAAACCGCTGAATATGATCCGACAAACGCTCCAACAGCTCAGGATCTCCTACTATTGAATCAGGTATAAGCAAATTGAGCTGAAGGTCACCCTTCTTTTTTATGCGTCGGAAACGGTCGCCTTGCTTGGAAGTAACTATATCGACCGAAGCAACAGCACGAGGCTTAGCGGATTCGGCCTCAAAAGTTCCGGAAGCCATACTTCATCCAGCCAGTTTTCCACCGGGGTTGCATCTGTCATGGAGTTCAAAATCGTCAGAAGCAGGTCATAAACGTCTGTTTCTGCGGAGTTTTCAGACGGGCATGTAGCCATTGCAACCACAAAAGACCCATCCGGCAGGGCAACACCAACCATTACATAATCATAATAGGTTTCAGCGAGACCAACATACTCGTTGCGAATCGAGACGACTGCCATTTCATCAGATAAT
Source organism: uncultured Bacteroides sp. (assembly GCA_964438665.1). Taxonomy (GTDB): domain Bacteria; phylum Bacteroidota; class Bacteroidia; order Bacteroidales; family Muribaculaceae; genus Paramuribaculum. Next base: position 205 of record CAYTLU010000375.1, on the reverse strand, counting down.
ATGTTAATCTCGCATTCCGGGAATAATCTGATACCATCATCAGGATTATCTTCATATTCGCTGATATAATCGGCAAGTGTATAATGCTCGGGGTTGAGATGTAGAGCAACATAGTCCGTTTCGTTTAGATATACACTTGTTCCTATCTTTCCCTCAACAATCACTTCACATTCCTCTGGGTAACTAAAAACTACTTCACAAGAAC
>CAYTLU010000374.1:0-4785 GCA_964438665.1 uncultured Bacteroides sp. | reverse complement strand
GGCGCTGTTCGGCTGGGCGGGCAGCGAATCCCAATGCCGCTGCAAAGCGTCGAACGTCTCGCGGAACAACCGGTTGACCGTCGTCCCGTAATACTTTTTCAGTCCGAAATGGGTCGTCGCGATCAGATAAGGATTGCGCGTACCGTAGCGGGCCACCTTGTTCCAGACGTTTTCGCCGTAACGGGCCTCGGCATAGGCGTTGATCTGGTAGCCGATGCGGTAGTGATCGGGAACGTAGTCGCGATAGGAGCCGCAGAACCATTTGTCCGTGTTGCGCCGATAGCGGGTGCCGGTGCGGTCGGTGCCTACGCGCCCCATCGCCCGATAGCCGAGCGTAAACGAGGGTTGCAGGGCGCGGCCGAACGACGACATCGCCGTTTCGGCCATCACCGCATCGCCCTCCATCGCCCATCCGGGCATACAGAGCAGCCCGACCGTGGGGCTTTGCTGTCCGGCGAGGTAGCGCAGGACCCGGAAAACGCCGCGGTCGAGGTTGTTGAACTGCACGACATGGCGGTATTCGTGGGCGGTCAGCTGCTTGATCCACGACATCGAGTAGCTCTCCCCGTCGGGAATGGTCAGCAGCTCGACCCGTTTGGGCATGTACATGACCATGCCGTTGGCCTCGAAGTTCTCGGCGTGCAGTACGAACGGAATGCGCATCGGCCCGCGAGCGAATCCCCAGCCGATGTCGTCGCGGATGAGCCCCGCATAAAAAAGCGAGCGTCGGGCTGCGTTTTCGGCCGAATCGGGAAAGATCGCCCGAACGTCGGGCGTCTCGATCGACGACCACTTCATCGGGGCGTCGCTGCCCCACGAATAGTATTGCGCCGTCGCCTGTCGGACACCGGGGAGCAGCATCGCTCCCGCCAGCAGCAGGTTTCTCCAATGTTTCACTTAGAAGCAGTTTAAATTTGTTACCGAATTTTATTATAGCAGATTTTCGAGGCAGTTTTGGCATTCGAAGAGGGCGCGCAGCCGTAGCTACGCAACTGATGAGAAGGACAAAAATGGCCGAAAAGATGCTGTAAGAAAAAAGTGCTCATAAATTTAAACAGCTTCTAAAATTTAGAACCATGAACCTTTACATTATAGGCAACGGTTTTGATTTGATGCACAACCTGCCAACGCGATATTCTGATTTTGCAAAATTTTGCAAGGAAAATTACAAAGCATTGTATCTTGAAATGATGAGATGTTTTAATAAACTTGACAAAGTCAAACTTTGGATGAACTTTGAAGATGCTCTTGGATTTCCTGATAGGGATTATATACAACGTAATTACGAAAGAGTTAAAAAAGCAAATAGAGATGGTAAAATAAGTGTAGAAATTGAGGAGTTAAAAGAGGCATTCAGTGCTTGGATAACGCGCATTTCACCAATTATTGCTACATATAAAGGCGAAAAATTCTTTGCGTTCAAAAATGATGATGCTTTTGTAAACTTCAACTATACAGATACATTAGAAAAAATATACGATATTCATCATGATATATTGCATATTCATGGCGGAGGAGAGGAATTAGAAAAAATCAGAATGGATGAAATACCTTACACGGGATATATATTCGGGCATTGCGAAGAATTACCCAATAACGAAGAGTTTGAGATTAGAGAGGATTCACGATATTTGAGAAAAGACTTTCAATATACAGAACTTGAAAATTTTTTAGTGAATAAACAAGTGGATAACATTGTTGTTATTGGACACTCAATGGCAAAAGTGGACTATGGATATTTTAAGATGATAAATAAAACATTCCCAAAATCTTTATGGATGATTTACTATCATGATGGCGATGATAAGAAACGGAAAATGAATAGTATAAAAGACTGCGGTATAGAGAATTGCAATATGGTTCATGAACAAGAGACTAAGGTGAAAAAATAAGGAAATTGCCGCTCAATGTTGGGCTTCGTATCGAAACTGAAATGAAGCCGACCATAGTTGGTTGAACTTCTATATTGGCCGATAACTGGAATACCGCGCGCAAAATATCCGCATTATTTGTTAATATCAGTATTTTTTACTATCTTTGCATCCACAATTGAGACAGATTGCGACCATGAAGGGTGAGGAGTCTATTACGACTCCCTCTGACAACCAGCCTGTTGAGGGCAACGGTGTATCTCGTGAAAACGAGCATGGGGTTATATGTTTAACAAATAAAACTCAACACTATGAAGAACAGCACTTTATCCAATCTTGTCATCTCCCACTCGGAGATAATCCTCGATCGTGAGGAGGTCTACAATCCCAAAGAGTTGAATATTTGGTGCTTCAAGCACGTCGATGATATTGTCGAAGGCGTTAAACTTGACCTCGGCAATATGACTTCGTGCTATCCCTTTGAGGCGGCAGGTGCGCGGTGGCGCAGCAGTGAAGAGTTGTATCTTTGCGGTGAGTTCTCCGATGATACTGTGGAACATCGAGCCATACAGGATGAACTGCGGTCAGCAAAAAGTCCATACGCTGCCAAACGCTTTATTAAGGGGAAACACAAACGCGCGGTGCGCAGCGATTTCGCAGAGTTCCGTACCCAATGGATGTTGTGGGTCGTGTGGCAGAAGTGCAGGGGTAACGCCGATTTTCGCCGTAAACTGCTATCATTGTCCAATAATGCTGTACTCATCGAAGAAACGACGACCAACACAGGCGGCAGCGGACGGATTTGGGGCTGCTCGAATCGGGAGTTGATCGAGGTGCGGAAAGTGCGCGAGAAACAGTTGAACAGCGAATATCAACATCTTACGAAGGGATATCTCAAATTTCTTTTGAACGTCGAGTTGAACTCTATCCGCGATGTTGGACTCTTTGTCGGTCAGAACAATATTGGCAAGATACTGATGCTCTGCCGCCGGAGTCTTAAAGAGAGAAACGAGCCGAATATCGACCGCGATTTGCTGCGGTCGAAGAATATTCATATTCTCGGCCAACGGCTTACGTTTAATTAGGTTCACCACAGGTATATGATATGTACGATTGCGACAGCAATTCTCACACGGTTGCCGCGTATGCTGTGCGCACAATATCAATTCGGCAACAAGAAAATTAACTTATAAATAATCAATAAAAACAAATGAATATGAACGCTATACACAAATTGAAACTTTTGTCGGGCCAGGAGTTGGATTGCTGGCTCAAGACAACACCTACTGAGCGCATAAACAATGAATTTTCACTCGACACAACAGGAGAGTATCTTCCCTTCAAGAAAAAGCCTTTAACACTGAATGAAAGATTGGCCGAGCGGAAGCGCAATCACCAGTTTTTCACCTTGCACATATCTCTTTTTATCGAGAGCCTGGATAAGATTTTGTCGGACAGCCGATTGTTTCTTGCGCCCGTTCCCGTGCAGAACGGAATGGCGTACACGGGGACAGGCGGATTTCGTAATCCCGTTCTTGGTGTCTATGCGCAATGGTGGCGCGACTTCCGCGACAGTTCCTATGACAATAAGGAGCGGCCGATATGGTATATAAGCGGCTCACCGCTTTCGGGCGCACACGCCTGCTCGTCGGTTGACGAAAAAGGACAACAGATAAGCAAACCTACACTGAAAGGTAGCTTTGGCAATACGTGGCATACGTTTATGAATATAAACAAAGACTGTGATGAGGCCAAACAGCACTTTCTCGGATTTACGCTTACAGAAGTAATCGACATACTAAAAGACGAGACAACGACCGAGAATGTGTTTGCCCGCTATGTCGAGCAGGGGCTGTGCCAGGCTGAACCATACGCAACGGAAGATTGCAAATTTGAGATTACCTATCCTAGTCTTGTACCAAAATTGCGGGGCGAGTGTCATGTACTTGACGTGCACACAGTTTTCATGAAAATGACACACCCATTTGCAGGGGTTACAAACTTCCAGCATTATCCGCTGAAAGATTCTATGAGTATTCCGTTTGGGAATAATGATGCGACACAGGGCAGGTTCTCGTGGAATCTGAATATGATGTACGAAAAGGGGTTGTTAGTGCAGGACAATTTGGAAGAGTACCGCAAGATATATGCCGACTACACAGCCTATAAGACCTTGTATGAGAAGCATATCGCCTCGCTTGCATTCTGCGAAGATGAGGAGAAAACGCTCTATGAGGAAGCGAAACAGGCAATGTTACAGCGATACTACGATGAACTGCTCAACGCGCATTTCGGCGAAAAGCATCTCGCATTATATAACATTCCACCCTCAATGTTGTCGCAGTATCTCGATGCAATAGAGACTGTATGAAAGATACACGTTGGGCGAATTAAAATTCAGGCGATTTACAAATGAAAAAGTTGCGCATATCGTTGATATTTAGTAAATTAGTTGTGCTCAAACGACTAATTACTATTGCCCTGCGTATGCGCAACTTCATCGCAAATTTCGTCAGAATCCTCGGAATCTGCAAGGATTTCGCCGCAAATCGTGTGAATGAACACGGAAATGTTCCCCGATGTGGTGTCGTTCCCAAGTTTTCCGACCTCGAAGTCATAGCCCTCGGCATAACTGCTGAAGCTTTCGGCTGTGACAGTGAAAACCTCTTGTTTCATCGCCTGCACCATGAGTGCAAGGAAGACTTGCCTAACCTGGTCAGCCGAAGACAGTTCAATGCCCGCCGCAAGTTGACAGCCCGCCTTGCTGAGGAAATCCGAAAGGATGTGGCCATTGCAATAGACGGTTCCGAGGATGTATTCTGCATTGATTCCAAACCGGTCAAGGTTTGCCGGAATGCAAGAGCGAAACGCTACACAATGGGACGTGACAACATCAATGCCGCTCCCGACTGGG
>CAYTLU010000373.1:0-18420 GCA_964438665.1 uncultured Bacteroides sp. | reverse complement strand
GCCGGAATTCACCGTCACGGTATGCAATCCGGAGATGGACTTTCTGGCCGGCTATCCGCAGATATCGTGGGAGAACTATCTGCGCGCCCCGATCTCCGACAATTTCCGCCGGCAGGTGATCGACCGGATGAAATCGAAAGTTGACGGACTGGGCACGTTGGACGGCGTTCGCAAGCTGCTGTCGTATGTGCAGTTCGGATTCGACTACATGACCGACAACAACCAGTACGGATATGAAAAAGTCAACTTCCCGGAAGAGAACTTCTTCTATCCGGCCAACGACTGCGAGGACCGCTCCATCCTGTTCGCCACCCTTGTGCGGGAGATCTACGGACTTGACGTTGTCCTGCTGTATTATCCCAACCATATCAGCACGGCGGTGGATTTCCGTGACCCGACGGTCAAGGGCGATGCCATCAACATTGACGGAAGCCACTATGTCATGTGCGACCCGACATTCGTAGGCGCACAGATCGGCATGTCGCAACCCCAATATCGCGACATCCGCCCCGAAGTCTATAAACAATAAATCCAATCAAAATGAGCGACAAGACGCCGACATTTGGGGAAGCGCTGCTTAAAGCACTTATCTTCACTGTGATTGCGGTAGTCTTGTCGTTCTTTCTACCCGGACCGCTGACATCGCTTGGTGCATTTATCCCTAAAGAGAAAGCCAATGATTTCAGTTTTAGCGATTTTTATGCACTGACAGCCAACGATGCGGATGCCATGTCTATAGACACAACCGTAACAATAATCGCCCTTGACAACTGCACCCGCGCCCAAATGGGCCACGCCATAGCTTTTGCCGACACGGCCGGTGCGTCAGTCATCGGTATCGACATGATATTCTCGCCTCCAACCGGACTCTCATGCGACTCAATCATACAGGCCATCGACACAGCGCGCAATATAGTCCTGCCGATTGTGCTTACAGACCCTGACGAGAACAACCGCTTCACAGCCGCAGAAGTATCCTATTTTGATTCTCTGCTTGAAACAGAACATGACTACGGAGCTGTCAACATCAATGGAGATAATGATGGCTCAACAACCAGATTCTTCAAAGATGCGTTTGAGCTGAGCAATGGTGAACATATAACATCACTGGCTGCCGTGCTTGCTGAAAAGCATAAGCCGGGAAGTTTCCGGACTCTGCTGAATAGGGACAACGACATGGAAATGATCAACTTTTCAAACCGGGTATTCAACATATTGACTCCGGAAGAGATGAGATTGCATCCGGAGCTGCTGAAAGACCGCATTGTGCTGATGGGATGTGTCAACAATCCTGCTGACATGCACCGTAATCCTTTGGTAAACAAAATGCCGGGCATAATCATCCATGCAAATATAATAGCCACAATTATCGATGAGGCATATATCGACCGTTCCGGTGTGCCGGTCAATCTGGCGGTAGCTTTCGCCACATGCTTTGCCCTGCTCTTTACAAGATGTTATTTCCATAAGAAAAAATGGTGTCCAATGGTTGTCAGGATCGTACAGATAATCTTGATTGTCTCCGTGCTTAATATCGGCTCGATAGCATACGCACATTGGCACTATTCATTTGATTTTGCATTGACAATCATAGTCTCGCTGCTCGGTTTGGTTGTCATGGACATTCTTAACTGGCCGTACAATACCATACGCAACAAGCGAAAACGATATAAATCATACTAATACAACCGATGATGGCTTACCTTTTACAACGCAAATTTTCATTATTGGCAATCGCACTACTGACAGCCGCGTCTGTTTCCGCCCAGCAGTACTCAGTCCATAAAGTGACCGGGAATGTAAGCCTGATAAGCGGGGAAAAGATAACAAAGATAAAGCAGAATGCAACCGTCAGCAGCGAATCATGCCTGCGCATAGGAGCGGATAGCGAAATCTGGCTAAGGGAACGAAAAGCACGCGGAACCGTCTATAAACTGCGTTCGGTCACAGGCAATAAAGGCTCTGACGTGAAAGCCCTTATTGCAAAAGCCAAAAAACATGCACAGGCAAGCATCATCAAAATCAACAAGAAAATTCTTGACGGCATTTCGGTCAACAAGACACAAAATGACAAATTCCAGCGCGCCGGAGTGTCACGTATCGTAACCAATGCATCCGGATCGCAGACTCCGCTGGCATTCCTGATTGGATCGGATGAGATTGACCGCGCCAGTCATGCGCCGGTATCTGTAAAAAAGGTTGATGACGGAGATCGGTTGTATCATTTTTCAATGAAAAGCAATGTCCCCGGCGAACTTTATGCAAACATCATTCTAAAGGACTGTAAACCTGATGAAATCGAGCCTTTGTTTCCGGAGTGTGTATTGCTTGCTGACGGACAGAATGTCAACATGGACAACTGCCAATTCTATGTTCCGGATATGCCTTTTGCGGGATTTATCTTGATTCTGAGTGACAGTCCGTTTTCAACTGACGATATAATATCGGAACTCGATGCTGCGACACAGAACATCAACCGCACATATATCTATCAAGTTGTCAGATAGAGTCTGACGTCAGCGAGAACAGTGAAATTGCATTGGAAGAGGTGGCTGCGGCTATCTCTTCCGTTGTTTTTCCCAGTGTGGCGGCGATATGGCCTACTGTATTGACAATAAATGCGCTTTCGTTGCGCTTGCCGCGATGCGGCACAGGCGCGAGATAGGGTGAATCGGTCTCGACCAACATCCGTTCCCGGCCTATGGCGGGAAGCGAATCTTTAAGCCGGGAGTTTTTAAAGGTTACAATACCGTTTATCCCGAAATGCATGTCGGCTACGCGGCGCACACGCTCGACATCTTCCGGAGTCCCGCCGAAACTATGCATCACACCGTGAATGCCGGGGAACGCCTGAAGCACCTCCAACACCTCCGCCTGAGCATCCCGGCAGTGGATGATGACCGGAAGTGCAGCTTCGGATGCCCATTGCAACTGCACTTCGAATGCTTCCATCTGCTGGGCGGCAAATGTTTTGTCCCAATATAAATCCACTCCGATTTCACCGACAGCCACATATTTCTCTCCGCAACAAAACTCTTCATGTATCTCCGCAAGCCGATCACGCCAATCAGTTCCGATTTCGGTCGGATGAAGCCCCATAGCCATTGACGTCTGCTCAGGGAAAAGAGCATGAAGTTTTTTCATCGGCTCGATCGTCGAGAGATCGACATTGGGGAAAACCATATGCCCTACTCCGGCCTTGATCGCACGACCGACAGCTTCAGCACCGCCACCGTCACTGTCAAATTCCGGAAGATAGAGATGCGTATGTGTGTCAATTATCATCTGGTCGCGGTAGCTTGAAGGCAATCAATGCGCACGCGTGCGCGAGTGTTCGGCAATTGAAACGAAAAACTCGCGTGCGACAGGCGTCATACAAGCCTTGTCCAATTCGGTGATGGCGTCATCGATATATCTGTCGATCAACTGATGGCAACGTCTGTCAAGTTGCAGTGATTCATAGACTCCACGCACGCGCTCAATTTTCTGAACAGGCTCTGACGGCGATGCAATCTCCTGCGCCAGTATCCCTTCTGAGTCCTCCTGAAGCGCGGTTATCGACAGCCACGTTTTCTTGTCATTGATAATGTCTCCGCCTATCTCCTTACCGAAAATGATCGGATCGCCATACGTGTCAAGGTAATCATCCTGCAACTGGAAAGCGATACCAAGTTTCACTCCAAAATCATAGATGGCCTGACAGCTTTGCTCTGTGGCCGAGGCCATGATAGCACCCATGCGGCACGCGCAACCCAACAGAACCGACGTTTTCAGACGAATCATGTCAAGATAATCATCAACCGTCACATCTGAGCGCGTTTCAAAATCCATGTCATATTGCTGCCCCTCGTAAACCTCCATTGCCGTTCTGTCAAGCAATTCAGCGGCCTTGACAGCAAGTTCGGGACTGCATCGGCGCACGAGGCTATTGCTGAGTGTCAGCATGGCATCGCCAGACAATATGGCAGTCCGGTCATCCCAGCGGACATGCACCGTCGGACGTCCGCGGCGCATATCGGAGTTATCCATGACATCGTCATGCAGCAACGTGAAATTATGAAACATCTCAACGGCCAATGCCTGATTGACGGCATTCTCGGCAGATCCGCCAAAGGCTTCGCAGGCAGCCAACGTCAATACCGGCCGCAGACGCTTGCCCCCGCCATCGAGTGTGTAATTTATCGGCTCATATAGACCGGCCGGAGTGTCGGGCAAATGCAACGATTTGATTCGCTGCTCGATCATGCCAAGATAGTCGTGGATTGTCTGCATTGTCAGATCAATTTAAAAGCCGGAATCACATCGTCAAAACAATATTATTGTCCTCTGCTATGCGGCGCATGTTGATGATCGCATAGCGCATGCGGCCGAGAGCCGTGTTTATGCTTACATTCGTTGCTTCAGCAATCTCCTTGAACGACATGTCCCGATAATAGCGCATCATCAACACCTCTCGCTGATTTTCAGGAAGCGTATTGACTATGCGGCGCACATCAGCCTGGATCTGGTTGCTGACCATGACATCCTCAATATTGATGTCGGACAGTTCCCGGCGATTGAACACATCGGTCATATCATCGTCAGACGATACCGTATTCTCGCTGCGCTCCTGACGATAGTAATCGATAATCAGGTTGTGGGCTATACGCGAAATCCATGCCGAGAACTTGCCCGATTCGGCATAGCGTCCCTGCTTGATTGTCGTAATTGCCTTTACAAAGGTTTCTTGAAAAAGGTCATCTGCAATATCCCGATTCTTAACCACGGAATATATATATGAAAACACCCTTGTCTGATGTCTTTTCAACAGAACGTCGAAAGCTTCGTTGTTACCTTCAGCGTATGCCACCACCAATTTGTCATCGGGTAGCAATTTTAGTTCTTTCATTGCTGTTATTCTCTTTTTTGATTAGAGTAGCAGTAGATCTATAGGCTGTATAATTTACGTGGTTAATACTATTATGTCCGAACAACGAAGTCGGCTTTTTCAGCAACAAAAATACTACTTTTACCGTTTTTCGCCAACTGTCTCACCCATTTTCTTCAATTTTTAACATATTTCACACAATAATATCAAAATCCATCGTTCAAACAAAATCCATCGGAAGCTTATTAAAAATTTTGACAACCAGCATAATAAACGCACTCTATCAGACGTTAAAATTACAGGTTGTCCATGACAGACACAACAAACCGAAAGCACAAATAACAGTTTATCATCACAAACATTCATGCCTATGCCTAAAACTTCTACTCCAACCCTATCTACTATCCGCACATCCAAATCTCCCACACAGCCCAAGGCATCCACTTTGGCCTTCCTGCGCCAATTTGCGCGTTGCTACACACCAACGCCCTCCCTTTCAGCCTCCCTTGCCGGAATAATAGCCAACTGACAAATCAATATCGGGAGTTATAACGTTTGCACGTTTATCTTCGATAAGGAATCCCCATGTTACGCGCAATGGTGAACACCTCTCCATTGCGTTTAACATTACATTTTCATGCGAATCGCACATTCACCGTGGGCGCTACGCATCAAAGCGCAATTTGCAGGAATAAAATAAATTTTAATTGCAAAATGAAAATTATTTTCGATTTTTCTTGACAATTTGAAATTACAATTATATCTTTGCGACATCGATAGGAAAATTTAATTTTATTCACAATAAAAAACATTCAAGTCACATCGTCATTGCTGACGAATTCCAAACAACATTCAAACAAGCTTCAAATTCAAACAACGCCCAAACAAATTTCAGGCGATTTCCAATCAATTTCTAAACATATTAGTAACATTCCTAAAATCATTCATCTATGAAGAAATTCTACTTAACGTTAGCAACGGCATTAACTGCCACATTAACCATTTCGGCCGCCGTGCCTACGCCGATTAATGCACTCAAGTCAGAAGAGCCGGCACGGCAAGCTGCCACAGAACTCAAATTTGACAAATCAACCGTAAACACCTCGGATTTTCAGCCTATGGCATCGCCCACAGGAGAATGGGTGAAAGTCAGCACCGGTATCTGGTTTGAGGGTCCGATGGCGGGAATATTCAACGATGTTAATGAAGGTCAATGGGAAGTGGATGTTTATGAAAGCGCCACAACCAAAGGATGGTATCGCGTCTATCCATATGTCGCTAGCAGCCAGCTCGCACAGCTTCTCGGCAGAGCTGACACTCAATACGCGCTCGACATCTGCGCCGTAGATCCATCGAAAGTATATATAGAATCCTGGACGCCTTATAATATGGTTGAATTCCGTTCGTATGCTCGGGAAGGAGGTTTCAACGGATCCACTTACGGCTCACTGTCCGATGGCGTCATCACATTCGAATCGGGAAGTCTTGTACTCCAATTCAAAAGCGATCCCACCGGTTGGTCATTAGCCCCTGAGGGATTCAAACTGGTTCTCGACGCATCGACCTACAAAGATTATTCAATTAATATCGAAGCTCCATTATGTTCTTCTGAATCTGACCAGTATATCCAGTTCTCTGCCGGTGCTGACGTTGCGACTGTAAAGGTGATGTACTTGGAAGGTTATTATACCATGGACGACAACTATGCCACGATTGTCGGCCTACACGGTGATGACATAACCGCCAGACCTAATACACACATCAATCTGCGTCTAAAAGGTCCAAACACCATGTATTCACTTCTTTACGTCACCCTCGATGCAGCCGGAGCTGTCCATGAAAAAGGTGTGAAATACATGTTCGTTGTCGAAAATGATGATGAAAACTGGGAAGACGTAGGTCAGGCTGTATATTCCGAAGCCATAGTCAGCGAATTTTTCAATGATGTCAATACCGAACAACTGACATGCACTGTTCAAAAGCATAAAACAACCGCCGACTATTTCCGACTTGTAAATCCCTATAAAAACATGTCAGTCCTGAACCCTATCAGCTGCAGCAGCCACAACCACTATCTTTATCTCAACGCTACTGATCCGGACCATGTGTATATCGAACCCAGTGTCCTCGGCTTAAATATAAATTCAAGCTTCGGCGATGCAGCTGCCATGAGTTGGGGATATTCGTATCTCGATAAAATCGAACAAGGTGAAACAGACGACGTTTGGGGCAAGCTCGACAAAACCGCCGGGACTATTACAATACCGGCCGGCAATATACGTCTTTTGCTCACGAACTACAATAACGGCGGCTTTCTTACGCCGGATGCAACCAACGACTTCCTTGTCACATTCCCCGAAGGTGCTTTCTCCGGCTTAGACGAACTCAATGTCGATTCAGACAGCAATGCGCCTGTTGAATATTTCAACCTCCAAGGCATTAAAATCTCCAATCCAACCCCGGGGCAGATATATATCAAACGTCAAGGATCAAAAGTTGGCAAGGCTTATGTGAAATAACACCTTTTCGGTTACCAATCCCATACAATGAGACGGCCTGATTTTTTACATTCGGCCGTCTTGTTGTTTTCGGGAGAGAGCTGTATTAATCAACGCCTTTTACATCATTCATTTGGCAGGGGCGTGATTGGAATCCGGATGCGAGACAGATAATATTTTTAGAGCAGTTTACCCGGCATGGGATATTTTTATTTGCTTGATTCAGAAAAAATCACTAAATTTGCAACGCTTTTCCACAAAGGACAAGCCTAATCATTTAATTTTTAACCGAATACCAAACATGAAGTACGAAACCGTTTTCATTTTAACTCCCGTTTTGTCTGATGCTCAGATGAAGGAAGCGGTAGAAAAATTCACCGGCGTGCTCACCGACAACGGTGCCACCATCGTGAATGAAGAACTTTGGGGTCTCCGCAAGCTCGCCTACCCGATCCAGAAGAAATCAACAGGATTCTACACTCTCGTTGAATTCGATGGCGAACCGACTATCATCAAGAAACTTGAAACAGCTTTCCGCCGCGATGAACGCGTGCTGCGCTTCCTGACATTCCGTCTGGACAAATATGCCGCAGAATACGCTGCAAAACGCCGCAGTCTGAAAGGCGCTAAAGAAGTGACCGCTAAAGAAGATGTTCAATCAGAAGTAAAGGAGGGCTAAATCATGGCACAAGCACAATCTGAAATCCGCTATCTGACCCCCATGTCAGTTGACGTAAAGAAGAAAAAATACTGCCGTTTCAATCGCAGCGGTATCAAATATATCGACTACAAAGATCCGGAGTTCCTCAAGAAATTCCTTAACGAACAGGGCAAAATCCTGCCGCGCCGCATTACCGGCACATCGCTTAAGTTCCAGCGCCGCGTGGCTCAGGCCGTTAAACGCGCACGCCACTTGGCTCTTCTGCCCTATGTGACTGACTTGATGAAATAATCCACTTTTAACGCTCAGGAATTATGAAGATCATACTTAAAGAAGATATCTCTAACCTCGGTTACAAAGATGACGTGGTAGATGTGAAGTCCGGCTACGGTCGCAACTACCTTATTCCTTATGGAAAAGCAGTAATCGCCACTCCCGCAGCGCTTAAAGTGCTTGCAGAAAACCAGCGTCAACGCGCTCACAAACTTGCCAAAATCAAAGCTGACGCAGAAGCTCTTGCAGCATCTCTGGCCGACGTTAAACTGACCATCGGAGCCAAGACCAGCACTACCGGCACGATTTTCGGTTCGGTCAACGCCATTCAGATTGCAGAAGCTCTTGAAAAACTTGGCTTCAACATTGACCGCAAAGTCATCGAAGTGAAAGAAACCGTAAAAGAAGTCGGCAACTACAACGCTGTTTTGAAACTTCACAAAGAAGTCTCTGTTGAGATTCCGTTTGAAGTCATAGCTGAATAATCAGCACAACGGTAAACGCCATAGACTAAACTGCATCAGGATTCAACCCCTGATGCAGTTTTTTTGCATAAATTGCAATAATATGTGCAAAAATATCTCGACACAATAGATCAATCGCTATATTAGCGATTTTCTAAGATGATCTGATGAGTTTTTAACGGAGGAACAATGTCGATACTGGAAACCTCACCCCACTTGACATGGCTCTATTGGAGTCTGCTGATTGCCTATTTCATAACCGTGATAAGCATAATCGGTGTTGTCCTGTCGGAAAACCGCAATCCACTGAAATCGCTTGCATGGATCACAGTGCTGCTGATGTTTCCGATCGGCGGGATTGTCCTCTATATTTTCTTCGGACGCAGCATCAAAAACACCCGCATGATCTCCCGGCGCAACAAACGCCGCCTGAAAGAAAACGCGCCGTCTGACCTCTTCAATATAACTCCACCCGACCTTCCGGCAGAACTACGTCAGCAAATCGAACTGGCCAGATCGCTCACCGATGCCCATTATCTCCCATCAAACAACATCAGGTTTTTCCACTACGGAGCAGAAAAATTTGAGGCGTTACTCGCAGACATAGCCTCGGCAAAAAAATACATACATATACAATACTACATATTTGAAGATGACCGGATCGGGACGCTCATTAAAAATGCGCTTATCGAACGTGCGCGCAACGGTGTGAAAATCCGCATCATCTATGACCATATCGGTTCGCTCAGCGTCAAACGCAAGTTTTTCAAGGAGATGCAGGCGGAAGGCATCGAAGCATATCCGTTTTTCCGCGTTGCATTTCCACCATTTGCCACACGCATCAACTGGCGCAACCACCGCAAGCTGAGCATTATTGACGGCCGCATCGGCTATATCGGAGGCATGAACATCGCCGACCGCTACATTGACGGCGGCAAATTTAAATGCTGGCGCGACACCCACCTGCGCATCACAGGCCCGGGAGTGGCAGCACTCCAATATTCATTTGCCGTTGACTGGACATTTATGGGACATCCGCTTATTAAAGCGCCAATAGAGTATGAACTGCACAATGGCCCTGATTCCGCCGGAATACAACTGCTGACAAGCGGGCCAACAAGCGAATGGAGCAATATTGCCATGACTATGCTGAAAGCGATAGGCAATGCAAAAAAACGCGTTTATATTCAGACCCCATATTTCCTGCCGACAGAAAGCATGCTGCGCTCGCTTGAGGCTGCAGCACTGTCAAGAGTTGATGTCAGGGTCATGATACCCCGGCGAAGCGACTCAGCCATATTGACATACGCTTCCTACAGTTACATAATGGAATGCTTGCGCGCAGGAATAAAAGTGTATCTCTACAATGGCGGCATGCTCCACAGCAAAACCATGATAATTGACTCACAGCTATGCTCCGTCGGATCTGCCAACATAGACTTCCGCAGTTTTGAGCACAACTTCGAAGCTACAATGTTTATCTACTCCCGACAAGCCAACGCCGAGTTGCATCGCCAGTTTATGAAGGACCTCAGCGAAAGCGAACGCATCAACGAGGCAGCATGGCGGCAACGTTCCATCTGGATCAAAGCAAAAGAATCGGTTCTCCGCCTTCTAAGCCCCATTCTCTAACGCTCCCCGCCGCAACCTGCCAAACGGCAAAAACAGCACAAAAAGAAGCCATTTCACACGAAAACACAAAATATTCTTTGACTAATCACAAAAAACTACTACCTTTGCACTCGCAAAGCCAACGGAGTTCAAGACTGAAGAACTATCGAAGGTCAAGCATTCGGGGCGTAGCGCAGTCCGGTAGCGCACCTGGTTTGGGACCAGGTGGTCGCAGGTTCGAATCCTGTCACCCCGACACAACAAAGTCCGAAGCATCTTCCGCTCCGGACTTTATTCTTATCAATATCTATATGTTGAGAGTCGTGTTATTTCAGGCCGAGGTTTTTCTTTGTGGCGTTTGGCAGAGCCTCTTTATTAACGAAAATATCGATTGTTTTGCCAAGCAAATACGATTCTGAAACATACAGATAGCCGTCATATTTCTGGTTGGTGTCCCATGAATTTTTCACCTTATAGTAGCGGTTGCCCTTTTGATCTACGGCGCGACCTTCGATGACCATGCCATGATCATCGGTGGTTTCCTGACGGTCGAACCATTTTTGACGCATCTCAGGGGTAACCGTGATCTCCTCAACCGGACCTTTGGCATTATATTTTTCATTCTCACGGTCGCGGTCGGAAAGCTTCACCCAGCGGGCAAGTTCCGTGCCATCCATATCGGCTTCAGCCTTATCCTTTGGCATGATGGCATAACCATCGGTCCATTTAAACCCGCCCTCACTGACATCAGCGGCCCAAAGCACTGAATAGCCGTTGTCAAGAGCGTTATCAACAATCGCCTTCATCTCTTCGAGCGGCACATTATAATATAAGCCTCCGAGCCAGTTATCGGCCATTTCAAGAACAAACTGCTTATAATAGGGATGATGAGTGAACGATGTGACTGCAACATAATCATTCATGTCAAGAGGAAGCGACTTTGCAAACGACTGCGGGGTATAAGTCTTGCCCTCATACGTGAATGTTTCCGGCAATTCGCCCAGATAAGCATCAAGCACGCCATTGAAGCCGGCGCGCCATGCCGTTGAGACAGTTTTGCCATTCGGCTTCTTGACGACCGAACGGACTATTCCGGTCAGTATATCGGCCATCTCATAATGGGAATGTTTGTCCTCGCCATAATTCAAACCTTGATATGCTTCTTCCGGCACGATTCCATACCTGTCCCAAACATAGGGCACATCCAGCGGGCTGCCACCTTGGGCGAAATTCAAAGCTCCATACATGCGGACATATTTGTCGGCCTTGTCATCATAGCAATGACGGACAACAAACATTTCCGAAAGATCCACTGCCTTGCCGGTCTTGCGAAGCAATTCGTTTTCAAAAAATGAAAGGCTGGAGAAACACCAGCATGTCCCCGACTTGTTCTGATCCTTTACGGATGTTCCGGGAATCACCTTGATATCTGTAAAAACAAATCCCTCTACGGAATCGACAGGAGCTTTTGTCTCCTGTGCTGCCACGCCAAACATGGCCGATGCAGCCAACAGGCCACAAACAAACTTTTTCATAAAATTGCGATAATGATTCATTAACTACCTGCAAAAGTACATAAAAAGCATGATTTTTTATAACTTTGCGTATTGGTAATTTTTAATCATTTGGAATCGGACAGCGATTCCGGCATTGATTTATGTTTAAAATATTAGAAAAACAGCATTTCTCAGAGAAAGTCGTCAAATTCATTGTTGACGCCCCGATGATAGCCCACGCACGCCGGCCGGGCCATTTCGTGATTGTTCGCCTTGGCGAAGGCGGTGAACGCATACCGCTGACAATCGCCGATGCCGACAAACAACGCGGCTCCATCATGCTGGTGGTGCAGGATGTAGGTGTGTCAACCCACAAAATCTGCGCGCTGAATCCGGGCGACGAGTTTACCGACATAGTAGGCCCACTCGGGCAAGCAACCAACATAAGAAAAGTCGGCACTGTTGTATGCTGTGGCGGCGGTGTTGGAGTTGCGCCACTTCTGCCGATCATAAAAGCGATGAAAGAAGCCGGCAACAAGGTGGTTTCCGTGCTTGCTGCCAGGACAAAAGAACTGATCATCCTCGAAAAGCAAGTTGCCGAACACAGCGATGAGCTGATCATCATGACCGATGACGGCTCTTATGGCACGAAGGGATTGGTGACCAACGGCGTAGAGTCAGTCATTGCCCGCGAGAAAGTTGATGAGGTGGTCACCATCGGACCTGCCGTAATGATGAAATTTGTCTCTCTGCTGACAAAAAAATACGATATCCCGACAATGTGTTCGCTAAACACCATAATGGTTGACGGCACAGGAATGTGCGGAGCCTGCCGGGTGACAGTTGACGGCAAAACAAAATTCGTGTGCATCGACGGACCGGAATTTGACGCCCACAAAGTTGATTTCGATGAGATGATGATGCGCCTACGTTCATATAATTAAACGATTCTGCAATGAACCAGACAAATAAAGATATAGCGCCGCGCACCGCCCCTTGGCGCGAACAATTGCGGCAAGCGCACACAGCCAAACAACGCACGGCGATTCCACGCGTAAAAATGCCTGAACTTGACCCGGCCTACCGCATCACATGCAACGAAGAAGTCAATTGCGGCATTTCAGCAGAGCAGGCTGCCGTTGAAGCCACCCGATGCATGGACTGCCCCGACCCTCAATGCATGCAAGGCTGTCCGGTCAGCATCAACATACCGGGATTCATAAAAAACATCGAGCGCGGCGCAATTGAAGAGGCCGCCCGGGTGCTGAGAGCCACCAGCGCGCTCCCGGCCGTGTGCGGCCGCGTATGCCCGCAAGAAAAACAATGCGAAAGCCGATGCATCTATAACAAGATGAAAAAACAGCCGGTCGCAATAGGCTATCTCGAGCGATTCGTCTCTGATACAGCAAAAGAAACGCCCACAGCCGCAGCTACGCCCAATGGGATAAAGGTAGCAGTTGCCGGAAGCGGTCCGGCCGGGCTGTCGTTTGCCGGAGAGATGGCGCAGCGCGGATTTGATGTGACAGTCTATGAGGCTCTCCATGAGATAGGCGGCGTTCTGAAATACGGCATTCCGGAATTCCGTCTGCCCAATGCCATAGTTGACCGCGAAATCAACGCGCTTGAAGCAATGGGAGTGCGGTTTGTCAAAGACTGCATAATCGGTAAGACTCTGAGCTACGATGATCTTCAAGAGATGGAATTTAAGGGTCTTTTTGTTGCATCCGGCGCAGGGCTTCCGAGGTTCATGGGAATACCGGGCGAAAACTTTATCGGTGTGATGTCAAGCAATGAATATCTGACACGCGTCAACCTGATGGGAGCCGGACAACCCGGCCACGACACCCCTGTGCTTCCGGGCGGAAACGTAGCCATAATAGGCGGAGGGAACACGGCAATGGACTCCGTGCGCACAGCCCGCCGAATGGGAGCCAAGCGCGTAATGCTCATCTACCGGCGCAGCGAAGAGGAAATGCCGGCACGATTGGAAGAGGTCAAACACGCCAAAGAGGAGGGTGTTGAATTCATGACGCTGCATAATCCGATTGAATATCTTGCCGACGAAACCGGACATGTCAAAGCCATGCGCCTACAGCGCATGGAGCTGGGCGAGCCTGACGCTTCGGGACGCCGGTCGCCGATTCCGGTTGAAGGAGCTATCGAGGAAATTCCGGTAGATCTGGTTATTGTAAGCGTCGGCGTTTCGCCCAACCCTCTTATTCCAAAGGCTATTGAAGGTCTGGAAATCTCCCGCCGAGGCACAATCGAAGTCAACCCCGAGACTATGCAGTCATCAATCCCGACCCTTTATGCCGGAGGCGACATAGTGCGCGGCGGCGCAACGGTGATTCTCGCGATGGGCGATGGGCGGCGCGCCGCCACAGCAATGGCTGAGCATCTGATCGCTGGAAAC
Source organism: uncultured Bacteroides sp. (assembly GCA_964438665.1). Classification (GTDB taxonomy): domain Bacteria; phylum Bacteroidota; class Bacteroidia; order Bacteroidales; family Muribaculaceae; genus Paramuribaculum. Next base: position 4,137 of record CAYTLU010000373.1, on the reverse strand, counting down.
GCCTGATTCTGACTACATTTAAAATTAAGACGACATGAAAAAAATCCATATCCTATTCATCGCATGCGCAATGGCTCTGCCGATGGTCTCATGCAATTCGAAAAGCGAGAGCGATACCGTGACCGCAACCGAATCCTCATCCGACACCGACCCTGTCGATTTCAACAGCGGAGACCGGATGATCTCTCCCAAGCAACTCGATGAACTGATTCTTAACCCTGACGACCTGACATCCGGCGAAGCCGTCGGAGCGCTATACTACCTGCATACGTTGATCCAACAGTCAACAAACGGTGTCAAGCGCGATGAGACAATGCGCAAGTTCGTTGACCTCTACGGCATTGTAATGGATATTAACTCCGACAATATCCACACCGCCATCCGCAAGCTCCAATCGGCAAAAGGGGTCGATCTGCAATCCATCTATGAAGATTACAGGACAACTCTGCAAGTTGGCGATGAAGTAGCTCCCGGAGCAGACGAGCTGGATGAAAATGCAGCAGATGCCACAATCACCACCGTAAACGATGAAACCGAACAGGAAGCGGCATCTTCAACCACGGCGCCTACCACATCGCCGGCAACCGCTCCGGAAGCCACAAGTGCCACCGCCGGTGAATAGTTCCCGACAAATGCATTGTTTCAGGAGTTAATCCCTACGGATTGATTATTGATAAATCTCATGGCGTGCCGCAAGAAGAGTATTCTTCATCAGCGACACAATCGTCATCGGCCCTACTCCACCCGGAACAGGCGTGATATACGAACACAGCGGAGCGACATTTTCAAAATCGACATCGCCACGCAGACGGAAACCGCTCTTGCGGGTAGCATCAGGGACACGCGTCGTGCCGACATCTATTATCACCGCTCCGGGCTTAACCATATCGGAGGTCACGAACCCCGGGCTGCCAAGCGCAGCAATGATTATGTCGGCCTGACGGCAGATTTCCTTGATGTCAGGCGTTGCACTATGACACACCGTCACAGTAGCATTACCCGGATCTGCTTTCTGCATCATCAGCGTAGCCACCGGCTTGCCAACTATATTGCTGCGTCCCAGCACCACACAACGTGCGCCGCGGGTCGGAATATCATAGCGAGACAACAGTTCCATGATGCCTGCCGGCGTGGCCGAAACGAATGTTGGAAGACCTATCGACATGCGCCCTACGTTGACCGGATGGAACCCATCGACATCCTTACGGTAGTCAATCGCTTCTATTATACGCTGCTCTGATATATGGCGAGGCAAAGGCAGTTGCACAATGAATCCATCGACATCATTGTCATTGTTAAGCGAGTCGATAGCTTTAAGCAACTCTTCCTCTGTCACATCCTCCTCAAAACGGATCAAGGTGGATCGGAATCCGCATTGCTCGCAGGCTTTAACCTTATGTGCCACATAGGTCTCGCTTCCACCGTCGTGGCCTACCAATATGGCGGCAAGGTGAGGACGCTTTTCCCCACGCTCTACCATCGAAGCCACCGTGGCGGCTATTTCCGACTTTATATCATCGGCTATCTTTTTTCCGTCGATCAGCTGCATGTGTCTTATTATATATTGTGTTTAATGTGTCACACTCTAGCGCGGACGCTGCTGGCGCATCTGATGCATCATTTTCATCGGATTTTTCATAGTTGTCGCCATTTTCATCACCTTTCGCATCTGGTCAAATTGCTTGATCATCCGGTTGACCTCAACCACGGTTGTGCCCGATCCGCGGGCTATACGCTGGCGGCGGCTGGCATTGATCACCTGAGGATTCGAACGTTCCTCGGCTGTCATCGAGAGGATTATCGCTTCAATGCCCTTGAATGCATTGTCGTCTATATCAATATCCTTGATTGCCTTGCCAACTCCGGGGATCATTGCAGCAAGATCCTTCAGATTACCCATCTTCTTAATCTGGTTGATCTGATTCAGATAATCATTGAAATCAAACTGGTTTTTCGCAATTTTGCGCTGAAGTTTGCGTGCTTCCTCTTCATCATAAGCATTCTGGGCTTTTTCAACGAGAGAAACAATATCGCCCATACCGAGAATACGGTCGGCCATACGTGCCGGATGGAACGGATCGATTGCATCCAGTTTCTCACCCGTACCCACAAACTTGATAGGCTTGGTGACAACAGTGCGGATCGACAGAGCAGCACCGCCGCGGGTATCGCCATCGAGTTTCGTCAGCACTACGCCATCGAAATCCAGACGGTCATTGAATTCTTTTGCCGTATTGACTGCGTCCTGACCTGTCATCGAATCGACAACAAACAGCGTTTCCTGCGGATTAATCGCTTTTTTGATAGCTGCGATCTCCTGCATCATGGCCTCATCGACAGCGAGTCGGCCGGCCGTATCGACTATAACCAGATCATGATGATTGTCTTTTGCATAACGGATTGCATTCTCTGCAATCGTCACAGGGTTCTTGCTCCCCTCCTCCGTATAGACAGGCACTCCGATCTGCTCTCCCAACACTTTCAACTGCTCGATTGCAGCAGGACGGTAAACATCACAGGCCACAAGCAACGGACGCTTGCCTTTCTCGCTCTTGAATTTCTTAGCCAGCTTGCCGGAGAATGTGGTTTTGCCGGAACCTTGAAGTCCTGACATGAGAATTATCGAGGGATTTCCCGAGAGGTTGACCTGCGCAGTCTCGCCACCCATCAGCTGAGCGAGTTCGTCATGAACAATCTTCACCATCATTTCCCCCGGCTTGACGGCCGTCAGCACGTTCTGGCCCAACGCCTTCTGCTTCACACTGTCAGTGAAGTTCTTCGCAACCTTATAGTTGACATCGGCATCCAGCAACGCACGGCGCACATCTTTGAGGGTTTCGGCTACATTGATCTCCGTGATTTTGCCTTGCCCTTTCAGCATTTTCAGGCTTCGTTCAAGTCTTTCGCTAAGATTTTCAAACATATTGTGTCTATTCTGATTTGCAAATTAAAATTTAGGCGCAATTATAGCGCCCGATTGAAGTTCATACTGATCTCATCTGACCAGTTTGTTTGTCGCCGTATCCGGAAATATGACCGTTGGCTTGAATGTCTTGGCCTCATCGAGACTCATTGTGGCATAGCTCATGATGATCACGATGTCGCCGCAATGAACCTTGCGCGCCGCAGCCCCATTGAGACATATCACACCCGAACCCGGCGCGCCGGCAATCGTATAGGTGTCGAAACGCTCGCCATTGTTGTTGTTAACGATATAGACCCGTTCACCGGGCAGAATTCCGGCAGCCGCCATCAGGTCACTGTCAATCGTTATGCTTCCGATATAATCGAGATTGGCTTCCGTCACGGTGACGCGATGGATCTTCGACTTCAACATTTCTACTTGTATCATATCCGGTAGGTTATATTGTCGATCAGCCTGACATCTCCGCAATAGACCGTCACGCATCCGACCGGAAGCGTCGTGTCCTCCCATCGGGCGATAGGCTGCATTGTGTATCCATCGACTATCTCATAATATTCTGTTTTCAACTGCGGCATGCCGTCAAGCGTATTCGTGACGAAACGCTTCACTTCCCCGACAGTTTTTTCGTGAACCATCTTCAGGCTTTCAGTCAGCACGCGGTGGATTGCCGGGGCAATTGCCCGCTGTTCAGGCGTCAGACGCACGTTTCGGCTCGACATCGCCAGGCCATCCTCATGTCGCATTATCGGGCATGCCACAATCTCCAGATCAAATCCTTCGAGTTCGACCATGCGGCGGATTACGGCTATCTGCTGATAATCCTTTTCACCGAAATAAGCACGCGTCGGGCCTGTCATCTCAAACAGTTTGCTGACAATCTGAGCCACACCGTTGAAATGTCCCGGGCGCATTGCGCCTTCCATCACCTCGGCCACAGGTCCCAGATCAAACACACGAGTGTCCGGTTCCGGGTATATTTCCTCAACCGAAGGGATGAAAGCATAATCGACTCCGACTGATTCCAGCGCACAGCAGTCAGCGGCCTCAGTGCGCGGATATGTCCGCAAATCATCAGGATTGTTGAATTGTGTAGGATTGACGAAAACGCTTGCAACAACAATATCATTTTCATCACGAGCGCGTTTCATCAACGACAGATGCCCTTCATGAAGCGCCCCCATTGTGGGTACCAACCCTATAGTCTGTCCCTG
>CAYTLU010000372.1:0-2099 GCA_964438665.1 uncultured Bacteroides sp. | reverse complement strand
GGGGTTTCCACTAAAGTTTAATTCATTGTGTGGCAAGCGTTTGGATTAACAAAATGAGTTCTTTAAATTTGCATGATTATATTTGAGGAAAATGAATTCTAATCTTAAATTTATGAAACATAGATTTTTTATTGCGCTTGGTGCGGTGATTATTGCGGCGGTATCGCTGTCGCCGTGCGCTGAGTCGAAAGGGCTGAAAGGACTGTTGAAAAAAGCCGGCGATGCGATAGTCTCCAGCGGGAAAGAGATCGGCAAGGGTGTCATCAACGACTTGAAAACGACCGGCGAAGGGATTGTGAACGATGTGCTTTCAGGCTCATCGGAGAGCAACACCGGCCAGCCACAAGGCAGTCAGTACGAATCGGGAGCCCAGGCGCCACCGGTTTATTCGCCAAATTCGTCATCGACACGGAAAACGTCATCAAGCACGGCATCGCGAACGACCGGCAGGTCTAAAAAAGGGACATCGGCGGGAGCAGTGCGCAGAAGTAAGGACGAACCGACTGAAGCCGGCCGAATCGGAGACTTGTCATTCAAGAACCTTACGCTTAAGAACCCAATGTTCAGATTAGGCGAAAATGGCCTGATTCTCGACCAACAGGGCATGAGCCTGGAGGGAACAATTCCGCTGACAGTCAACGGACAGCGCGGCAAGCGAATTGTGTGTCTGGTTGAACCGATCATAGAAGGCAGCTATATGCAGGACGGCATCGGGGAATGCACAGCCGTATATGCGTTCACGGCAACATCGGATCAGTTTTCGGGCGATCTGACAATTGCCATCCCCTATCAATGGCTGGGAATAGACATTTACAGTAAGGTCAACGAACCTAAAGACATTGAGCTCTCAGTGACACTGGCTGATTGGGCATCGCAGACACGCCTTGCACAAACGGTGTTTGACATAGACGGCAGCAACATGAAACTTGAGGGAAATGTCAATCCGTATGCCATGCTTGGCGAACTTTTCGAGGGCAGTCCGCAAGGGAACGTGATCTCTACCTGCTCGGCCTGTGACGGAACAGGGCTATGCAACAGTTGCTACGGCGATGGCTATCTCGATCCGTCAGCATGCCGGAAATGCGCGGCAGACCCCGGAGTTTGTCGCCGCTGTCACGGCACAGGAGAAGAGGGGGCCACGGTCAGGGAGAGCGGCGGCCTGTTCGATCTGATGTTCTAAAGCATTGGCAAGGAGAGGGGCGGGCGAGACATGCCTCGCCCCCACCAAATGGCTAAATATGAGGGGATTGATAGGAAGTCTATTTGCTGAATTTGAGCATTATGGCGCCGTTGGCCGGCACGGAACATGATACCGGAGCGTCAGGCGAGAGGTCCAGCTGACAGCGGCTGTCGGTCAGCAGATCGACAGCGTCATAACGTCCGGGGGCAATATGCAGACAATCAAACGCATGATCGGGCATATTGACCGCTATATCAGCAGCGGTGTCGGCAAAGTTTACGATTATCAATATGGTGTCGGCATCATGATGGCGCAAATAAGCAAACTGATGATGGGGATTAAACGCGGGATTATTCAGATTGACATACATCAGATCAAAGAACCCACCCTCACGGATTGCCGGCTCGGAGTTGCACAGCCGGAGAAGCGTTGCATAAAACTTCCGCAATTTGCGTTGCGCATTATTCAACCGCCTGAGCGAAGGATCGCCGCCGTTGAGCCATTGACGCAAAGCGGGAATGCTCCAATAGTCAAAGATGGTGGTGCGACCGTCAGCTCCGCTGAATCCTTCAGCATCAGCTCCTTTCTCGCCCAGCTCCTGGCCCTGATAGATCATCATAGCACCGGTGCCGATTGTGGCGGCAACCACAAGCGAAGGCGCGACCAGATCGGCACGTCCGGCATACTGCGATGAAGCAAACCGCTGCTCGTCATGATTTTCAAGGAAATTGAGCATTTTGGCAGACATATCCCCTAACCGCTGCCAGCAATCGGTCAGCCTCGCCGCCGAATGTCCGGCCGTCCGGATGGCCCGCAAGGTGTCATAGAGGTTGACTTTGTCATATAGATAATCAAATCCGGCCACGTTTATGAACTGCCTATAACTGTTGACATCATATATCTCGGCAATAAAGATTAT
>CAYTLU010000371.1:0-4565 GCA_964438665.1 uncultured Bacteroides sp. | reverse complement strand
TATACAATGAATTGATTGTCCGCGGTTGCAGTGTCGATGTCGGAATGGTGGAAATAAAGAGACCCGATAAAGACGGCAAGTGGATTCGGATTCAGCTTGAAGTAGATTTTATTGCCAATCTTGGTAGCAAGAAATACTATGTACAGTCTGCCCTATCTATTCCGAACAGGGATAAGGAGATACAGGAATCTCGTTCACTGACAAACATCAATGATTCGTTCAAGAAGATTATTGTTGTCAAAGACCATATCATGCCTCGCCGGAATGAGGAAGGGATACTCACTATCGGGCTATTTGATTTCCTGTTAAAAGAGGATAGTCTGGAAATGTAAATCAAAAAAAGCACATCGCCCGATGGGGAAATGTGCTCAATTATCTTAACCAAACAATAGGTTTCTTATTTCTGTGCAGCCGGTGCGGGTGCAGGAGCTGGCGCTGCTGTTTCAGCGGCAGCCGGAGCGCTCTTTTCTGCAGCAGCCCCGGTCTGAGACTGGCCGTCATAGTTGGTATTGGCCACCTGCTGTGTCTGAGCTTTGGTGCGAGGCGCGGACTGGATTGCGCTACCCATAGTGTAGCTTGAGAGGATTGCAAAAACTGCAATAGCAGCAGCAAGATACCACGTCACCTTTTCAATGAAGTTATTGGTGCGGCGCACACCCATGATCTGATTTGAACCGGCAAACGTTGATGACAGACCTCCACCTTTCGATTTCTGAATCAGTACGACTCCAATCAACAGGACTGCTGAAAGGATTGTGAGTATAACAAATAGTGTGAACATATTTATGATTGTTTTTTATTCTTTTCTACTTTCTCTTGTTTGCGTCTGTGATTATCATAGCTTTCCTCAAAAAACGCAATTGGTCTGCAAAGTAAATACTTTTTTTCGGAAAATTCAAACTTAATCGATGGATAATTTCATAAGCCTTATCATATTGCCCGCGTTTTATGTATATTTTCGCCAGACTTTCACTCAAAGGAGCTTCCGCATCGGTCTTGACGGCCGATGGCGTTGGAGCATGCGGTATGATCGCCGCCGTATCTTCTTGATGGATGGAGTGGTTTTTCTCCTGTTTTTCCAAAAAGGCATCCAGAAGCGCATCCTGTTCGTCCGTTGCCGCCGGGCGGTCATCACCGGCCTGACTCGCCAACACCTGCGAATAGTCAGGCGTAGGATTGAATATCAATTTTTCAAGCAGGGACTGTTCCTTCGCATCCATTGTGCCGTATTGATCCAGAAATGTGTCGATGGCTTTCTCTGTCGATGGCGTCTCCGGTTCTGGCTCTATGGGATAAAACGATGCAAAACGTTTGCCATCGGGATCTACCAGCTTCATCAGCGACTCCGGATTGGGAGCATTCAACGCCACCGCCGATTTCAACCGCTGCCGGGTCTCATCGTCAAGGCCGTCGGCCTCCAGCATCATCGCCGCCCCAAGCGTGAAATAGGGATAACGACTCAGCATAGCCTCCACTATGGGCAGATCAGCCGCCGAAAGAGGGTGGTTATTTTCAAGCAGAGCAATGAATTCGTTAAGTGGCATTTCCTGTTCCATAATTATCGGAAGTCTCTCATTGGCATTTTGAACTACCAGTTGCCGAGGGTAGCGTTGTATATCAGTTGCACCAGTTCTTCTGAAATCTGCCGGCACAGTTCATCCTGAACATCCGTGAGCATCTGCGAACTGTCAAAGTCACGGTAGGCCGAAAAGGTCTGATCCACATCCTTGCCTTCCGCACGCGAATCCGTGTATTTCACCCTGACCCCGATGGTCAGACGCGTGCGCGAAGCGTAAGCATTCTCCGTGACAGCCTGTGGCGTAAGATAATATTGTGTTATCTCACCCTCGATTGTAAGGTCCGAAGGTCCGTCTGTGGTCTGCAAACGAGTGTTTCGCGTTATATAGTTCAAGAGCTCATTTTCAAATGTCTGCTGGAGAGGCGGATACACCAGCGCAGCGCGGATGGGGAAATTGCTCACATGCACCGTATGGTAGATGTTATAGTCGATCGGCGCGCCATTGAGCGTGAACGATGGAACGCATCCCCCCAGACAAAGCGAGACTCCGACCACAGGCAGCATCAACAATATCCTTAATATGAATTTTCCGGACAGCATCATGCTGCAAATTTAGTCAAAATTCACCAATCTCCCAATATTCAACACCCCAATCCGCCCTTATCTCTGCGACAATATCCGCCAGCCCTTGGGATAAAGATTATTTGCTCTGTTCCCTACATTCTTGACCCAGCCAAGCGGACTGCCCCCATAAGTCAGCAGCACCAATCCCCGGGGCGTACCCTCCGGCAAATTGACCGACTGACAACGCAAAAAATCCAATGCCATAGATCTATCCGCCTCAACGGACGGAAAAACATCGGCATTAAATAATGTTGACATTGCCAGCGAATGCGTCGGTATCAGATCGCGGCCTTTAACAGTAGCGATCTCCAGCCGCGGAACGAACGGAAAATCTCCCCATCGGGATGGCAACTCCACAAAAACAGTTCCATCGCCATCCGTCTGCAGCGATGCCCCTTCCGGCAGACTGACCCATTTTTCAATATCTTGCGGCAGGCCGTGGCCATTCTTTTTGCCCGGGCTTATGCGTCCGCCTTTGCAGCTTCTGTTGATATGACAATCAGCCTTATTCGGCACAACCGCATCGGACTGTCGCGCTCCATCCACCTCAGGTTTTCTGACAACGGCCATAAACTGACCTTCTCCCCTGACAGCGCCGGGAATGAATCTGCAACAATGCACATTGCTACCGACCGCTCCGGCTATTCCCCAGGTATCTTCAATCGGGATGTCGATACTCTCCGCACCATATCTCTCGCAGAGATATTCAACCATCTCCTCATTCTCCTGCCTGTTAAATGTGCAGGTGCTGTATATGAAACAACCTCCGGGACGAAGCGCGTGCCAAAGATTGTCAACTATTTCTCGCTGACGCCTCACGCATTGCCCTATCAGCTCCGGCGACCACTGCTCTACGGCTTTCGCATCCTTTCGCATCATGCCCTCGCCCGAACACGGCACGTCGGCAGCTATAATGTCAAACTGATGGCAGATTGATGCAAACCGAGAAGTATCGCCCTGAGTCACCACATAATTCGGATTGCCCCATTTGACAACATTCTCGCGAAGCACGGCAGCACGCGCTGCCACATATTCATTCGCAACCACTACCGAACCTTCTGGCAGGGCATCCAATGCGGCCGTTGTCTTGCCGCCAGGCGCGGCACATGCGTCAAGATAGCGCACCGGCTTGCCATCGGCCGTCATCTGTTTCAGAATATGCCAGATAAACATCGATGATGCTTCCTGAACATAATATTTGCCCTGATGCAGGGCCGGATCAAGCGTGAACTGCGGACGCTCCGCAAGATAACGCCCCATCTCACACCAAGCCACCCGATCAGACAAGCCGGACACCTCCGGTGTTTTCCGGGAATTGTAACGCACCGAAACAGGACTCTCTTCAGCGAGCGCATCAGGAAGCCGGTCGAAAATCGCCGCGCCATATCCGGCGATCATCTTCAGAAACCCTTCGGGCAGTTGCATCAGATGGAAAGCCGACGCAAGGTTTCGAGCAAGTCGCGGTTGATGGGCTTATCGTTCTTGATCGCCTTGGAGAACGGCACATAAACAATATTATCATTCTTTACGCCGATCATGACATTTCGCTGATCATCCATAAGGGCATCAATAGCCGCTGCACCCATACGCGAAGCCAGAATGCGATCGCATGCTGTCGGAGATCCGCCGCGCTGAAGATGACCGAGAATCGAAACACGCACATCATATCCCGGATATTCATTCTTCACACGTTCCGCCATCCCCATAGCGCCTCCGGTCACAGGACTTTCAGCGACAAGCACTATCGAAGAGTTCTTGCTCTTGCGGAAACCGTTTTGAATGAGTTCAGCCAACTGATCGACTTCGGTAGATATTTCCGGAATGATTGCCGCCTCAGCGCCCGAAGCGATTGCTCCATTCAAAGCCAGGAAACCGGCATCACGACCCATCACCTCAATAAAGAACAGGCGTTCATGACTGGTGGCCGTGTCACGGATCTTGTCAACACACTCCATAATCGTGTTAAGCGCAGTGTCATATCCTATTGTCGAATCCGTTCCGTAAAGGTCATTGTCGATAGTCCCCGGCAGACCGATTATCGGCAGATTAAACTCATTGGCAAAGATTCTTGCGCCGGTCAGCGAACCGTCGCCGCCAATCACCACAAGAGCATCAATCTCGTGACGGCGCAGATTGTCATAGGCCAACTGACGGCCTTCCGGCGTCTGGAATTCAGGGCAGCGCGCCGTTTTGAGAATCGTACCGCCCATCTGAATGATGTTAGACACATTCTGCGTTTTAAACTCCACAATCTCATCGGAAATCAGCCCGCGGTAACCACGGTAGATGCCCTTAACCTTAAAGCCGCTGAAGATTGCCGAACGAGTGACGGCGCGGATTGCCGCATTCATACCGGGAGCATCACCCCCTGAGGTCAGAATGCCGATACACTTGATTTCTGCCATAATATATTTTGATTTTT
>CAYTLU010000370.1:0-6711 GCA_964438665.1 uncultured Bacteroides sp. | reverse complement strand
ACGCGGTATCTGTTTTACAATTCAACCGATAGGACTTCATACATTATTCCGGATAATCTTCGCGAACTCCGTTTTCTTACAAGTTTGCTGTATAATATGAAAGATTATTGGCGAGACGCGGACAATCACGAGAGCAATCTTTATAACAAGTTGCTATTCCGCAAATATTTGTACGAAGACTGGGTCGTAAACAATCTGGATGAAGAGATGCAGGCAAGTGTCAGTGAAATAATAAATACACAGGACAATGCCCAAGTCAATGCAATTGTGTTAGCGGCAATCAAACGGCATTTTTTTGCCGATGCCGATTCGCTAAATGATTTTACGACTTCTCATCCGGAAGCGGGATATATTTTTAAAGAGGCAAATATCAATTACAATATTGCCATTGGTGATGTTCTTGATATTGTCGATTTTTTAGAGGAAAGTGAACGGGATACACTAAAGCTTAAATTCCTGTTTCTGATACGTTCATTTTATTCAATACGTCTGTATCAAGCCTATTATTCGCTTCCCGTGAATGAAGAAGGGAAAGAATCTGAAAATAAAAGTGATAAAACAGAGAGAACCGCTTCTATAGAGTCATCCACGCGCCTGTCGGATATGGACCTGACTGAATACGACAAACTTGTCGCTGGATATTTCATGAATACACGCTTATCAAGAATTATTCCTCCTGGACGGGCTGAAAAAGATACACGTGATGCACGAAATATTAACTTTGAAGCACTGAAGTCTTTAATCGATAACGTGGTAGATGATGGCGGGAAAGATACCGACAAATTATGTTTGGTTGAGTTCTTCATGCTCGGTATTTCAAGACGGTTCGATACACAAAGTGACAACAAGAGCATGCAGTACAGGACGGCCTTTCCTGTCTTTTATGCCGAATCACTTGAACATATCACCAAGAATGCATACTTCGATGTTGGTGCTCTATTGTATAACCTAACACGAATCGAGAATTGCTATAAACGATTCAAAGATGGTAATCGAATCTATGCATTGGCAGAAAAAAACAAAGACTCTCTGCTCCGAAAATTCCGTAAGTATGCTTTCGAAAAAAAAACTGCAAAGCATGGTTCACGTAAATTTAAACAGGCATACTGGAATTCGTGCAGTTGCTTCCGGAATGCGGAAGTCATCAAGGCCTTTCGAGCCTGGGCAGAACGTACCGATTCTCCGAGTAGCGATCACATGGCAGTAATGTCGAATGCATTTATCAGGATGAGCAATTTCCGTATTTCAACTTATGATAAACTTGAAAATGGGAATTACTATGAAATTAAGTTTGACTATATTAAAGAGATCGGAGAATTACTCAAAAAAGACACTCTTAAATATGATTTTTTGAATGTATTTGACCTCGACTATAGGCCGTCTAGCTCCGAATCGGAGAAAAAAGAAGTCGCAGGCAAAACAACCGTTGGAGATAAAAAAACAGAGTAGATACTCGAATTAACAAGATTTATGAGAATTCTGTTATTTCCTAATACTATCGCGATTTGATTGACCCTATTGCCGCAAAATATGGAGAGCACGCAACTAGAGAAGAGTTAGAGCAAATGATCAACAAGATAGATTCGGAATTAGAAAAGTATAGGAACTAATAAATGGATACACTGCGAAATACTCTCGAGATCATTTTCAAAGAAATGACGGTCGAACCGCTCTTAAAAAATATGGTCCATTTGCCATCTTTTGATCCGGAGAGATTTGTCAGGCTTTATCAGCTTCGGTCGCCGAATTTGAGCCTTGACCAATGCCGACTTCATGCTCGCATGGTCAAGCGGTATTATATGTTGCCGCCCGAAGAAACTCCCGGGGTGCAATATGCCAGTGTATTTAATGTTCTGCTACACTTCAATCAAGAGGTTCTGCGGGAATATGAGGAGAGACCTGTATGTAAATTTGAACATTTGCTTTCTTGGAACTCACTTTCGTCTCTTATAGGCGAGGATTTGCTGACAACATCGTTTTTGGCGAGCAGTGATATCCGAAACGCAAAAAAGCGGAACAGATTCGACTGGGGGCTGGTAATTGATCAGGATGATCCTGATTTGCGTGAATTATTTCGTCACAAAATGGCAGATGTACATATGCATCTAAAAGGTTCGTCAAGCAATTTCGATCTGAATTGGCTGTGCTTGATGAATCACCCCAAAGGCCGAGAGAAAGAGTACAGGAGACTTTTGTCTTTGCAGCATCCGCTGCAGATGGTAAGTTCTAATGAGCAATTCGGATTTTCGTTTCATGCACTGGTTATTAAAGCATGCGCGATACGTTATCTGCTATATCTGAATTATGTTCGTAGGACAGATGTGACACATCTATTAGATTTGATGCTGGCGATTAATGCAGACTGTGACGTTACAACCAAAATACAGGCAAGCGCGTTGGAAACAATTATTGCTGCTGAACGTCTGTCGTCCAATTCACAGCATACAATGTTTGGCCATGACTATATTGGGCAGGTTGACGAGGAGATGGTGAAATGCAATCCTAATTGTATTATAGCCGGAGAACGCAGATTCTTGTATGAATGTTTCCGGGCTATCTATTCTGGTGGCATGACTGAACGCGACAGCAGTTTTCTGTATGCATATATATTAATTAAAAATTTAATTCGCAATGAATTGATTCAATCCAATGGTGTGATAGGTTTCGATAATTTCAACTCATACGAGAATCGTAAAACTCTTTTCATTGATCATTATCCATTATACGAGCGTCTTGTAGGTCCATTGGCTCTTGGGCAATATTTTTATCAAGGGAAAGACCGGTGCGTTGAACCGAGAATAACCCCCAAAGACTCGCCAAACAAGATTCTTGACTCCATCTATAAATTGGATCGGGACTTTGAGAGGCTGACTTTTGCCAATGTAAACGACTACCGGTATGTTCTACATTTTATTAAGCAGAAAGATCAGCGACCAAAATCCGGACTGTTGCGTCCGCGACATCATAAACTAAGAGGTCTTGTTCGGAAGCAGGCGAATGCCATCTACGGTTTCTGCAAGGATTCCCGGCTTGGTAGTCGTATAGCAGGAATAGATGCCGCTAACTCAGAAATATATACACGTCCTGAGGTGTTCGCGCAGGCTTTCCGGTTCTTGCGCGATACCCCGGTATTTTATGATGGTAACAATACAAAGAGTTTGGGCATGACCTATCATGTGGGAGAGGATTTTCTTTCCATTATTGATGGACTTCGGGCGATAGATGAGGTGATTCATTTCCTGCGCTTTCGCCGCGGTGACCGTTTGGGGCATGCCTTGGTGCTATGCGTCGATCCCGTGCGATATTTGAGTTCCCGTCATAATACGTTGCTTCTTCCAAAAATGCTGGTGCTGGATGATATTGCTTGGGGACTTAATAAATCTGAAGAAGGGAGCTGCATTGCTGCCCTTCGTGCACCTCTTGAGCACATTTTTTATAGAGTGTTCCGTGAAGTTTATGGTGATAAACTTACAATTTCTTTACGGGATTATTACGAATCATGGCTACTTCGCGGAGACAATCCTGCCCGTTATGAACATTTCCATAGTGATGGCTCCGATTTTTCGGATAAGGTATCACAATGGTCGAGATTTGATCTGAATGATGATTCAGACGCGGTTTCTGCGCGAAAGAATTGCTTAGCCTGCGAATTGTATTATAACTATCATTATAATCTGGACGTGCGCAATCGCGGTGAGGAAATTATGGAGTTGCGCTGTCCCGACGAAACTGCGCGTCTAATTGCTGATTTGCAGCAACAGGCACTTAAGCAACTTAGAAAAATGAATATAGGCATAGAAACTAATCCTACATCCAATGTCCGCATTGGCGGTTTTGGCCGTTATCACGATCTCCCTGTTATGAAATTTGTGCCGCTGGATAATTCCTTGATGCAATTGTCCACATCTGTGAATACTGATGACCGCGGTGTTTTCGCCACTTCTATTGAGCGGGAATATGCATTGCTGGCCTGCGCTATAACCCAAAGTGACAATGAAGATTCCCTATGTAGCATGTCTGAAATTTGTGCCTGGCTTGACAAGATTCGGCATAATGGTTTGGTGCAGCGGTTTTAGTCAAAGATTTTTCGGGAACCAAAAAATTACCACAGACATAATGTGTTAAATCTGATTATTATTACCATCGATAATTACAAGTAAAGGGAACTTTGTGGTATCACTCAAATGCATAAGCATTGTATATAGATGTAATACTGCTATTTATGAAAACTCTGCAGTTCAAGTGTGGAGCCGTCCGTTTATCGAATGGAGGTTCTGGCAAACCCTTGTACCAATAAACAATACCCCACACCGAATAGAATATATCGAACGATATATGTCTATACACGGTGATGAATGTTTGTATTGCCTATTCCCGGTACGATTAGAATTTTTGCCAGATTCCCATTCGAGAATAAAAGCGAAACACTTTCACTTATAATTCATAGGTCACGGCACATTTGCACCGCGAAACAAAGATAGGAAATGTTTTCGACAACACAAAACGCACAAAGGGGTATTGTTTTCCAGAAATTCAAGCCGAATTGGAGCAACTACATTTTCTTGATTCGCGCCAGGCAGCCCTCGATATCGCCAATCGAAAAGCCTTCAGCCAATGCCAATCCTTTGGGCGCACTGACAAGCCGGAAACAGGGGGCTTGCGAAAGGATCAACACAATACCCGACGACGCGCGATCCTTATAATTCTGATTGATCTCATCGCGTGTAATCCGTCCTGTCGTAAAGAGCCGGTCAATTGTGAAACGAAAAATCTCTATTTCGATCTTTTGGGGCTTCCCGTTGGAGGTAATACGCTCGATGCCGCTCCAATCTACCTTTATGATGCGATTGGTCCTTCCTCTGTCGCCTGTCAGCGTTTTCCCGGCCAGCGGCATGATGTATTTCTCCCATACAACATCGGCCAAACTCCGCTCCGACGACGATGTGTGCGGCACGGAATGGGTCTTGTCGGGACGGATGAACAGCACCTCGATCCCGAGTTTCTTCGCCACCTCCCCGGCATCGGCGAGCACTTCGCCGTCGGTCGCCAGAACGGCTTTCGTGCAGTCGAAATAGGCGGCAGCCCCGTAAAGTTCCATCATGGTCTGCCGGTTGACCTTGCGAGTTGTTCCGCCATACATTTTAGCCTGCACGCCGATCTTTTCATCCCCTTTTTCGGCAAATACGTCAATGCCGTAATCGCCTGTCAGCGCAGTCGTCTCGGCTCGATAACCGAGCCGGCTGTAATGATTGCGCACCAATTGTTCGAATTCATAAGGTTTCATCATTCTTGCCTATTTAATCGTGAAAATATTCATATAGTTCTTCGTAATAGTCCTCGTAGCAGTTTGCCGGCTCCTGGTACATCCGGCAATCCGGCTCCCACTGGAAATCCCGTATCTCCCGTTTCGGCTCTTCATCGCGGTAGATGATCCAACGGCGGTCGTAGTCGAGTTCTTTTATGTCGCTCACGGGACGCGCCGGATCGTAGTTGAGCCACGGATTTTCACGGGATACCGGTTTGGGGCGGGATCGAAAATAATGAATGGCACAAACCGTATTCACAACGATGATGAGGCAATTTATCAATCCGATGATTCGCTTCAGACGCCGCCTAAACGGCTCCTCCCAAAAACTATCTGGTTTCATGCGGCTCAATTTTGTTGCGTTCAAGCGCCTCCCGATATACTTTGTACACCCGCTCTCTCAATGAAATCGGCTGCACGACCTCCACAGAACGGCTGCGCGAAAGCAGCGCCATGACGAAATCGTTGGTAATACGCAGCCGCAAACGGATGGTAATCCCGTCGGGCGTGTCGTCGAGCAGTTCCTGCGTCGCGTGCAGCGGCATGGTCTTGACGAATGCCCCGTCCAAGGCATCGTATTTGAGCACAATCTCCTCGACCGGATCCTCCGGGTTGTTCCAAATGCCGTAACTCTCACGGAACAGCGCCGGAATGTCGATTGTCTCGCTGCGCTCGAACCGCTCTCGGAAGTGAACCCGCAGGCAGGAGAGCCGGTCGAGCCCGAAGGTCTTGAGTTTTCCGTCGACGTCATATCCGATCAAATACCAGCGTTGCTGGGACTCTTTCAGGAAATAGGGGTGCAGGTATTTGCTAACAACCTTGCCTCCGTGACGCACCAGCGTATAGTCGAACTCCACCGGATGCCGATTCCCGATGGCGTCGAGCAACTCGGCGATATCTGGCAAAATGACAGACCGGCGATGCTCCGCAAGAACATACTTTTGAATGGCGCTGTCCGCGTCGATGGCATTGAGCAGTTCGAAATTCAGCAGCAGCGCTTCGTAATCTTCGGCGCTTCCATATCGCTCGTCGATGTAGTATCCGCGGAGTTTGTCATGCCGGATCGTGATCCGGAACAACTCTTCGATTGTTTCGAAATCGCGCTGCAACGTCCGCAGCGTACAGCCGGCCGTATCCGAATAACGCATCCGGATTGTGCGGGTAACGTAATCGACCAACTCCTCTGCCGGAACGTAGTGCCGGCTGTTGAGTTTCGCAACGATGATGGCCAAACGGCGTATTTGATTGATCTTTGCCATGCGCGTATCACTTTTCGACAAAGATAGGCGAATTGCACGACAAAATGTGACGTGATGAACTATTTCGAATAAAAAAACGGGTCCCCTGCAAAAGTCGGTGGGGCGATAAACCCACCCGACAGGTCTACAGGTACAGGTCTGCGGGTC
>CAYTLU010000369.1:0-3719 GCA_964438665.1 uncultured Bacteroides sp. | reverse complement strand
ATTTCATCTGTGCGTGACACCCAAGGCCGTTTGCCGAATATGGTCTCAACGTCTTCTGTAAATATGACTTCCCGGGCTATAAGCACATCCGCCAGCTTGCCATGTCCTTCGGCATGCTCTTTCAGGATTTCCTTAGCGCGTGCATATTGCTCATTGATTATCCGGGAGACTTCCTCGTCAATCAATCGTGCGCGTTCATCGCTATATGGTTTTGAGAATCCATAATCCTGTCCGGTAGAATCATAGTAGCTCAGATTCGGCAGCTTTTCGCTCATGCCGTAATAAACTACCATAGCATACGCTTGTTTTGTAACGCGCTCCAGATCGTTTGCCGCGCCGGTCGAGATCCTTCCCAGGAACAGTTCCTCTGCAGCACGCCCGCCAAGGGTGGCACACATCTCGTCGAGAATGGCTTGCGTTGGCGTGATCTGGCGTTCTTCCGGAAGATACCATGCCGCGCCAAGAGCTTTTCCGCGTGGAACGATTGTGACTTTGATCAATGGATTGGCATAGCGCAGATGCCATGAAACGGTGGCATGTCCTGATTCATGGATGGCTATTGAGCGTTTTTCCTCCTCTGTGGTTATTTTAGAACGCTTTTCAAGTCCACCGATGATTCTGTCAACGGCGGCTATGAAATCCTCTCGGCCTACCACCGGCCGGTTATTTCGTGCGGCAATCAAGGCTGCTTCATTACATACATTTGCAATATCCGCACCTGAAAAGCCCGGAGTCTGACGCGCGAGCAGATCCACGTCGAGAGCATTGTCCGTCTTGATGTTTTTCAGATGGACATTGAATATCGCTACACGGTCGTTCAGATCCGGAAGATCGACATAGATTTGACGGTCAAATCGGCCTGCACGCAAAAGCGCCTTGTCAAGAATGTCAGCACGGTTGGTGGCCGCAAGGACAATCACACCACTGTTTGTCCCGAAGCCGTCCATTTCTGTCAGAAGCTGATTGAGCGTGTTTTCACGTTCGTCATTTGCCCCCATATTCGGATTGCGGCCACGAGCACGGCCTACGGCATCGATTTCGTCAATGAATACAATGCACGGCGCTTTTTCTTTTGCCTGGCGAAACAGATCGCGAACGCGGGATGCGCCGACTCCGACAAACATCTCCACAAAATCACTGCCTGAAAGCGAGAAGAATGGCACATTTGCCTCGCCGGCAACAGCTTTTGCCAATAATGTCTTACCGGTTCCGGGAGGGCCTACAAGAAGTGCACCCTTGGGAATTTTGCCACCCAGATTGGTGTAACGCTGCGGATTTTTCAGAAATTCTACAATCTCCTCAATTTCAGTCTTTGCCTCTGACAGGCCGGCTACATCTTTAAACGTGACCTTAACAGCTCCGTCCTTGTCAAAAATCTTAGCCTTTGATTTCCCGACGCTGAACACTCCGCCGCCTGAGCCATCGCGACCCGACATTCTGCGCATCATCCATATCCAGAACACAATAAACAACACAATCGGACCGAATGTCCAGAGATATGTTGAAAACGAAGATCCGTTTTCATACTTTATATTTTTGAAACCGATCTGATCCAAGTAATCCTGAAAATTGCTGGCAGGAGGAATCGCACAGTCAATAAATGCTTTAGACCCCGGTTCCGGTTGATAACCTTTTATATAGATTTTGGCTACGGAGTCCGTAACTTCTGCTTCAGCAGACTGCTTATTGGTATGTATTGTTATATTCTTTACTCCTCCTTTAGCAAGGATCTCCCTGAACTGTCCGAAATCAACAGTCTGAGTCTGAGACCCCTGATCCATATAGAGGATTCCCACCAATATAATGATTATAATGGCGTACATCCAGAATATATTATTGAATACGGAAAGCGGGTTCTTGCCGCCGGGTTTATTGAGTTGTGGCTTATTCATTTTATATGGATATAATTGATTCGTTAGTATATGTCCGGAATTTCCGTTGCGGGTGCATCGCTCCAGAGTTCTTCAAGATTGTAGCGTTGGCGTTCGGAGGGTAGAAACACATGAACCAATGTGTGACCATAGTCGATCACTATCCATTGTGAATTCTGATAGCCATCGTAGTTATATGGTTTGATTCCGGCATGTTCGCGCAGATAGTCGCGGACACTGTCAGCGATGGCCGATACCTGCATTGTGCTTGAACCCTCACAAATGATGAAGTCCGATGCTGCTGCTGTTTCTATTCCTGACAGATCTATGTGTACAATTCCACGGCCTTTACGCTCCTGAATACCCTCGATCACCAGTTCCGGGATCTCTGTTGAAACTTTCTTTTGTGTTGAAGTCATGTAATGAATATAATACGAGGCAAAAATAGTAAATTTTTAATAATAAATGTCGGAATGTTGACAATCTATTTTATATGTAAACAAAAATAATGCCAAAAAAGGTCGGTCGGCAATGAATTTCTATTCATAGTGGAGCGTGGTTGCCGGCGACAGCCGTGCAATTATATGTGACGGCAATACCAATACCATTGCAGATATGATGATTGCGGCGGCATCGACAATGGCAACAGTTGTCCAGCTGATTTCCACTGGCACGAAATTCAAGTAATATGATTCAGGGTCAAGAGGAATAATGTGCCACTTATATTGCAGATAAGCAGCGGTGATTGCCAGCAGGTTGCCAATCAAAATCCCTTTCAACACCAGCCGCTCAGCCATATAGATGAATATTTTCCGGATCTGTGTGTTGGTCGCCCCCATAGCTTTAAGCATTCCGATGGTGTTGACTCGTTCGAGAATGATGATGAACAGACTTGAAATCAGTGTAAATCCGGCCACGCATGCCATCAGCACAATGATTGTAATGACGTTGGTGTCAAGTAGATCGAGCCAGCTGAGATATTGGATGCAGCTATCCTCAATGGTGTTGACTTTGAATATCATCGGATTTTCAGGATTCCTGACGGTTGCGTCTATCAGTGCGGAATTGACCGAGGCAGCAATGCTTTGGGTCTGATCTAGCGGCAGCCCGCGTATTTCTATTGCCGTTCCGGTTATTGAATCCACGTGGTTCAGCTTTTGAAGCATTCCGATCGGAGTGATTGCAAACGCATTGTCGAATTCATGAAAATGGCTGTCGAACACTCCGGTAATTTTGAGATTGCGGGTCCTGATATTGTTTCCGTCAAGAAAATGTGTCAGAATTTTGTCGCCGGATGTCAGTCCGAGCTTGGATGCCGTTGATGCTGAAATGACAACCGAATTCGTGCCATCATCTGTGGTAGGCACGTGTCCGTCAATCAGATTTTCGGAATAGAAATCCCACTCTGATGCATCCGTGGCAATGCCTTTTAAAATGATTCCTTGAAAATTGTCGTTGGTCTTGAACACGGCCGGTTGGCGGATTATCAGACTGAAATCGTTTTGGCCTATAGTTTCTGAAAGGATTGACCGGAGAGAGTCGGTCAGCCGCAGTCCGGACGTGAACGCCGGATTATTGGCATCGTCAGGAGCATAAAGGGTTATGTTTGCATTGAATCCCAATAATTTGGAGGTTATGTCCTTTTTGAATCCATTGACAACGAAAACGGCGATGAGCATTATGAATATGGCCAAGGCAACACCAATGTATCCCACCTTGATGCCGGGCGACGAAACCTCCTTGCCCGACGATTTCAAGCCGAGTTTGTTGGCAATGGGTTCAAAAAGGACATAACCTCCAAATTATTGGGATTCAATGCAAACATAACCCTTTATGCTCCTGACGATG
>CAYTLU010000368.1:0-4634 GCA_964438665.1 uncultured Bacteroides sp. | reverse complement strand
TGCTTTTCTTTCCCGGAGACACTCCTGTTTTTGTCAGGTCAATGGTTCGTTGGGCGGCAGACATGCTGATGCATGAAATGGCTATCAATGAGATGCAGGTCAGGATTTTTTTCATGATATTTTGTGATTTAGTGAAATGCGTGGCTCAGAAACGTGTTCCGACAATAAATGATATGGATTCTGTTGAATTGAAAAATGCATAGCGGCTGTTGAAAAACAGATTTGCATCAAGGCGGGCGTTAAGTGAGGCAAAAAGAGCTTTGTGGTTATAGACAAGTGCTAACCGGAAACGAAAGTTGGTGGCAACCATATTCTTGCGCCCCTCCGATGAGTCTGCATAGGAATGTCTCCAGCCCACCGATGGGATGGCCGTGATGTTTGCAAGCCATCGGCGTGGTTTCAGTGCCCAGTTATAACCGTAGCCGGCCAGGACTGCATAGTCGGTATAACGGAAATTGTATAAGTTTTCTAACGATGGAAGGAATTCTTTCATTTCATCGGGCAATGAAGAGAAATCCATGCGTATGCGCTGATTGTTGAAGGCAAACCCCAGAATCGCCGATCCGGCACTTTTAAGCTGATACTTTGAATAGCAGTAGGCTGCCGCCTGTGAATATTTGAGATGGTTGAGAAAATAGTAAAATTCGCCCGAGAGAGCTTTGTGTTCGATGTCATCGAAACGATAGTTGAGGCTGTGGTTTTTATTGTAGTCGCCAAAATGTGTTATGCGGGTGTCGCCCTTGGTTGACATGATGTCTATATTGGCTGAGAATCTCGATGAGGTGAAGTTGAAATTGAAGTTCGAACGTTTTGATTTCTTTCCTGACCAGTTGTCAACTTTGGCCGTATAGCCCAGACTCACAGCCATAAAGCTTAGATGTATGCCCATGTCGCTGAATATGTCGGAGCGGAGATGCAGCATATCTCGGTCGTGTATGGAAAATAGTAGCATGTAGCTTTCCATCCAGTTGTAGCTGTTGACAATCGCTTTCCAGTTTTTGCCTGTCCCGACCACATATTCCGGATTGTAGCTGTTGAATGTCTTGTCGCCCCAGTCATAGATCTTGATGGCAAACCGCATGAACTTAGGGTAGTTTATGGCCGGATCATGTATTCTGAATCCGGTCTCATATACTTGCCTGTACCACGGCATGGACGCAAATTTGGCCGAATCGATGACTTCCTTGCCGTCAAGGACTGTTTTGATGGAATCGATCTCATTTTCATCGTGCCGGATTATATCTGTCAGTTCGGTGGAAAGAGAGTCAGTAGAGACAACATCGGCTTTTGAACTGTTCTCGTTTCCAAAAGCCGATGTCGCTATGATGATAGCCAAAATGACTGCTATGCGCCTGACTTTATCCATTTATGGAAATTTTCGGCAAAGATAATAAATTTTGAGCTAATACATCGGGGTGAACGGTTGAGATTTTTCCAGTAAAGGTGTTATGTCACCAACTTGAGTCGTATTTCTGCCGGTGTCGAACTTGAGTACCGATGCTCCGGGGCGCAGATCGCATTTCAGTAGATCAACATAATATACTCCAAGATTTGTCACGATGTCAAAATAATATCGCCGTGCGGGGATGTTGGCAAATGACCTCCATTGGGTTGATGATACGTTCGGCTCTGTCTCAACGGTGTAGAGGTAGGGGACTGAGACATTGGCCAGAATACTTCGGGTTATGGCGAACGCCACATTCGGGTCATCTGTAGTCTCGACATGTCTGTCATAATAGAAACCGCGTACATATCGGTCAGAGCTTCGGACTGTGCCCGGAAGCATATTCCCGCCGCCAACTTTCAGCCAGTAGTCGTTGATTGCGGCCATCTGTGGATAGCCGGGATCATTTGTCATTACATTCAGACTGTCGTTTTCGTAAATAACAACATTGCCGTTATGGAATTCCAGAATCGCGCTTCTGCCTTCTGAATCGGTTATGCCCCAGTGTAATGCTGTGACTGTTCCGCCGTCAAAGGTAGTTCCTGAAATGGTGAAAGCCTGTTGTCGCAGTCGGGCAACGACCTCCGGAGTCGTTGCATTGAGGTCGAGCATCCATGCAATGAACATTGCAAGCGACATCGGTGGACGTCCATCGGTCTTTTCATTGGAATAAACAGCTCCTTTGCAGAACAGACCGCTAACCACCAATCCTTTTTCATTCATTCCTTCGGTGACACCCCCATCATAGCTCACGGCATATATTGCACCATATTTTGATGTCCACTCGATGGAGCCAGGCAGGGAATTGCCTTGTTTGTGCATCCC
The DNA here is from genome assembly GCA_964438665.1 of uncultured Bacteroides sp. Classification (GTDB taxonomy): domain Bacteria; phylum Bacteroidota; class Bacteroidia; order Bacteroidales; family Muribaculaceae; genus Paramuribaculum. The sequence continues at coordinate 2,365 of CAYTLU010000368.1, read as the reverse complement.
GCGCGGATACACGTAGAGATTTGTCGGAATAGGCGTTTTCCAGTCAAGTGACCGGCCTACAATCCGAAGATCGTCTTTGCCATGATAGACCACTCTGGAGCATGCATCGGATTCAACTGATGCGCAAAGAGCGATTGCGGCTAATGCAAATATTAAGTGTTTCATTTCACGTGTGGATGGTTGATTATTTGTTGTTACTATAACACCGGCATGGCTTTGGCTGTTCGGTAAAATCTCCTTTTTTGTCTTATAAATTGTCTCTATTGTATTATTTTGTCATGTCAGATTCCATTGAGTTGGATTTATTTCTTAATTTTGCATTCAAGATCTAATGCGCTTTATGAGCAAAAAAGAAAGATAATGCTGTTTCATAAATCAATATCAACGTTTGGACGCTACACGCTCTTCATGGGGCGTGTATTCGGAAGACCTCCGCGTTGGAAAGTGATGCGCGACCGCATCATATTTGAGATCAACAAACTGGGGGTTGATTCCATTCCTCTTGTTATAATAATCTCACTTTTTATCGGTTCGGTTATCACTATCCAGATGAAGCTGAACACTCAGTCGCCGCTGATTCCTGCCTACTCTGTGGGGTTGGCTACGCGCGACATTGTCCTTCTGGAGTTTTCCAACTCAATTCTTTGCCTGATTCTTGCGGGCAAGGTGGGGTCGAACATCGCCTCTGAAATCGGCACAATGAGAGTGACCGAACAGATTGACGCTTTGGATATAATGGGTGTGAACTCGGCCAGTTTCCTCGTATTGCCTAAGGTTATAGCATTTATATTTTTCATGCCTGTGCTTGTTGCCTTCTGTATTGCCACATCTATCCTTGGCGGTTATCTGGTCGCAACCGTAACAGATATTATATCGGTGTCGAAATACACTTACGGTATTCAGGCATTGTTTGATGAATGGTATGTGTGGTATGGTTTCATTAAGTCGCTGTTTTTTGCCTATATTATAGCAAGCGTCTCGTCATTCTATGGCTATTATGTCAAAGGTGGAGCGCTTGAGGTCGGTAAGGCCAGCACGAATGCCGTGGTTTCAAGCAGCATACTTATTCTGCTCCTTGACGTTATATTGACAAAACTCCTTCTGCAATGATTGAAGTCAAGAATGTAACAAAGTCGTTTGATGGCAAGACCATTCTCCATAGCGTTGATGCAACGTTTGAGACAGGCAAGACCAATCTGATCATCGGTCAGAGCGGGTCGGGAAAAACGGTGCTGATGAAGTCGATCGTCGGGCTTTTGCGCCCTGACGAGGGTGAGATTTTGTATGACGGCCGTGATCTATTGATGATGGATGATAATCAGGTCAAATATCTGCGACGCGAGATCGGAATGTTGTTTCAGGGTTCGGCGCTGTTTGATTCAGAGACCGTTTTGGGCAACGTGATGTTTCCTCTGGTGATGTTTTCCGAGATGTCGAGGGCAGAGATGCTCGAACGTGCTCATTTTTGTCTTGACCGTGTCAACCTGAAGGGCGCGGATGATAAATTTCCGTCGGAAATCTCCGGTGGTATGCAGAAACGCGTGGCTATTGCGCGGGCTATTGCATTGAATCCTAAATATCTCTTTTGTGATGAACCAAACTCCGGGCTTGACCCCAAGACCTCGATACTGATTGATGAACTGCTGAGTGACATCACTCATGAATATGGTATTACCACGATAATCAACACCCACGACATGAACTCAGTGCTTGGCATAGGGGAGAATATCATATTCCTTAATAAGGGTTATCGTGAATGGGTAGGGGATATGAAGCAGATTTATCACACCACGAGCGAAGCGCTTCGTGACTTTGTCTTTGCAACAGATCTGTTCCGTCATGTCCGCGACTATGTCGTCAGCCAGGAACGTGCTTCAAAATAGTTTTTGGATAGGGCGTGAATGCGTGATTTGCCCGGGCTCTAAGATAAAACAAATGGGGACGCTGCTTTGCAGCTCCCCATTGTTGTAATCTTCAAGTAGTCCCTGCGGGTTACTTTCTGATACCAAGCTCTTTCTGTGCAATGATGGCACGGTAGCGGTTGATGTCTTTGCGGATCAGATAATCCAGCAGACGACGACGCTTACCAACCAATGCCTTAAGAGCGCGCGCAGTGGTATGATCTTTGTGATTTGACTTGAGGTGTTCAGTCAAATGAGCAATACGGACCGAGAATAATGCAATCTGTGCTTCAGGTGAGCCAGTGTCAGTCTTGCCCTTACCGTACTTCTCAAAGATTTCTACTTTTTCTTCAGAATTTAAGTGCATTCTTGGAAAATTTTAAACTGTTAATAAAATAAATCATTTGCATTTCTTTGCAAATCGACCGCAAAGATAAGAAAAATATCCTTACCCCACAACTCCT
>CAYTLU010000367.1:0-1731 GCA_964438665.1 uncultured Bacteroides sp. | reverse complement strand
TCAAATAGGTGAAGGATTACGAATTAGCCATTTTGGTAATATAGTTGTAAATCCGGCAACCAAGATTGGATGTAATTTTAGTATTGCTCAAGGAGCGTTGATAGGAAGTGCTGCGGGCAAAAGAGCCGGAGTGCCAACTATCGGTGATAATGTGATTCTTAGTGCTAATGCACTGATAGTGGGTGGAGTGACTATTGGAGATTATGTAATGGTAGCTCCTGGGGCATTTGTGAATTTCGATGTTCCCGATAACTCAATCGTAATAGGTAATCCCGGTAAGATCATTCAGTCAGACCATCCGACTGACAGATACAACGTCTACAAGGTTTAACTTTCATTGATGAAAATACTGCATGTGATAACGTCGCTACAGACGGGCGGGGCGGAGAAGTTGATGGTTGATTTACTTCCGCGCCTGCACTCGACTGGCTTCGACGCTGAGTTGCTGCTTTTTGATGGCACGGATACGCCGTTTCGGCGGGATATAGAGGCTGCCGGAATCAAGGTGTATGATTTGGGTGTTGGCGGCTCGGTCTATTCTCCGGTGCGACTGTTAAAGCTGATACCATTCTTGAGAAAATATGATGTAGTACACACCCACAACACAGCTCCGCAGCTGTTCGCAGCGTTAAGTCATATTTTTATACACACTCCGTTAGTAACAACCGAGCACGGTGGGTCTAATAGAAGGCGTAATTGGAAATGGTATAGATATATTGATTTGTGGATGTACAACCGCTACCGCAATGTAATCTGCATATCGCAAAAGGCTGAGGATAATCTGCGACAATATCTCGGTCATTGCAAGGCGAATATCTGCACCATCAACAATGGTGTGGACATCGCCAAGTACGCCAACGCTGCGGCTTCTCTTGACCTTGAGGCAATCGCCCCCGAAAGTCGCAAAATCATAATGGTGGCAGGCTTCCGCTGGGAAAAGGATCAGGACACGCTGATTAAGTCGTTGAAGTATCTTCCCGAGAAATTTCACCTTTTCTTGGTTGGCGATGGTATTCGCAGATTGGAGCTCGAAGCTCTCGTTAAAAACGAAAGCCATCTTGTCGGCAGGGTGCATTTTCTTGGTCTGCGCACCGATGTCCCGCAATTGTTGCACGCCGCTGACTATATCGTAATGTCATCACACTTTGAGGGGCTGTCGCTCTCGTCGGTCGAAGGAATGAGTGTGGACAAGCCGTTCCTGGCTTCGGATGTAGATGGACTGCGCGAGGTCGTCAAAGGTGCAGGCATCCTCTTCCCCCACGGCGATTCCGCACAGTTTGCCCGTGAAATTCTTGCGCTTGAGACCGACACCACCCGATACTATGCTGTGGCCGAGGCCTGCCGCCGTCGTGCCGACAACTTCGACATATTTACCATGACTCGAAATTATGTAGAGCTGTATAAGGCTCTATTTTCATAGGTCCGTAATCATAATATATCAAAACTAATGAACCCTAAAGTATCTGTTATTATTCCGATTTATAACGCTAAGGCGGTTTTACGAAAGACTATACGGTCAGTTATAAACCAGTCTTATCGTAATCTTGAGATTATTCTTGTAAATGATTGCTCTACGGATGGATCTCTTGATATTTGTCAGCAATTTGCGCAAAAAGACAATCGTATTATCATTGTCGATAAACCTGTAAACGAGGGGGAGGATTATGCCAGATTCTCGGGATTGGAAGTGGCTACCGGCGAATTCATCACATTTCTGGATGCCGATGACTG
>CAYTLU010000366.1:0-8614 GCA_964438665.1 uncultured Bacteroides sp. | reverse complement strand
CATCGTGCGCCGCGAGTCGATGACAAGTGCAGGGTGAGCCGTTGCATTATGAATGTGATTCCACCCATAGCCTTGATTATTCCCAGCATTCCGGAGGCAAGAAGCGTAATGATTATCAGCTGCCCCATTGAATCTATCCCTTCTCCCATCATTTTACATTGGTTGAGCAATGAAAAATCCGTATGCCAGAGACCTATCGCAATAGCAGAGACAATGCCGCACAGCAAAACCAGAGTGACATTCATTCCGGTCAGAGCCGTGGCTATGATGATCAGATAGGGTATGACAAGCCAGTAGTTTGCCGCAGAAGATATTTCCGCCATCGGAATCTCGCGGCCTATCACAATGTAGATTGCCAAAGCGACAATGGCCGCCGGCAGCACAACGCGGATGTTGGTCTTGAATTTGTCGGCCATGCGGCATCCCTGACTGCGGGTGGCTGCGATGGTGGTGTCGGATATGAACGACAGGTTGTCGCCGAAGAACGCTCCTCCGAGAACGGTGGCCACAAACAGCGGAATGTTTGCTCCGCCGCTTTCACCCGCAATTTCGACAACCAGCGGCGTGAGGGCAACGATCGTGCCTACCGAAGTGCCGACAGACATGCTGATGAAGCAGGCGGCGATGAATATGGCCGGAAGAATAAAGCCCTGCGGGAAAAAACGCAGCGTCAGGTTGACAGTGGCATCTATTGATCCGATACCCTTTGCCAGCGCAGCAAAAGCTCCGGCAAGAATGAATATCCACACCATATATAAAATATTTTCATGGCCGGCAGCGCGAGAGAACACATCAATCCTATGATTAAGCGAATTTTTTTTGTAAATTGCTATGCCCCATGCTGATGCCACGGTCAGAGCCACGGTGATCGGCATTACGTAGAAATCGCCTATGGTGAGAGATATGACGACATATAGAAAAAGAAAAATAATGGCCGGCGACAGGGCAAGCCATCCTCTGGCGGCAGAGATGACCGGCGCGGCGCAATTATCTGTATTTGATGTCGGATAGACGTTAAGTTGTTTCACTTTGCAAAGTTATAAAAAATAATCATGCCATCTGCGCGGCAGTGGCTATTTCTTAACTATAAAATTAACGATATGGCGACAATGAAAGTGATTTTCAGGGCATCTGCGAGCAAAGCTCAAGAGGGTAGCCTTTACTATCGCATAATCCACAAGCGGAAAGTGCGGCAGATCCATAGCGGAAACAGGATTTTCCGCAGCGAGTGGAATAGTGTTGACGGCTGCATTGAGAAAACCGGAAAACCGTCTCGCGATGAGTATCTCAGCGCGATTTCGAAAAAGCTGAATGATAATCTCAAACGCATACAGCGAATAGTTGCGTCGTTTGAGCTTTCAGGCAAAGAATATACTGTTGAAGATATTGTAGTGCAGTACCATGATGTTGATGCCGTTGTCGGATTTCTCTCATTCGCGAGAAAGGTGATCTTGGAAAGCAGGCAGATGGGGCGAGTCAGCGCAGCGGAACACTATTCGTCGGCTCTAAACAGTTTTATCCGCTTCAACGGCAGTGAAGAAATTTCGTTTGAGGATTTTTCCCCGCAACTTGTCAGCCGCTATGAGTGTTATCTGAAATCGATCGGTTTGTGCCCCAACACTACATCCTATTATATGAGGAAACTTCGGTCCATATATAATCAGGCTGTAGATCACGGACTGGTAGAGCAGCGGAATCCCTTCAAATATGTTTATACCGGGGTGGCCAAGACGGTGAAAAGAGCAATTACGCTCAACGTTATAAAATCCCTTCGCAGAATGGATCTCAGACTGGATCCGGGATCGGCGATGGCCAGAGATATGTTTCTGTTCAGCTTCTGCACCCGAGGGATGTCAATCGTGGATATGGCTTATCTGAAAAAGAAAAACCTGCAGAACGGAATCCTTGTGTATCGAAGAAGAAAGACATCGCAGCAATTGTCGATCAGATGGGAAGATGTCATGCAGAATATTGTTGACCGGTATGTTGATAAAGATTCGGATTATCTTTTGCCGCTGATAAAGAATAATGGCAAGGATGCCCGACGGCAATATCTCAATGCGTCTCATTTGATAAACCGGAAATTGAAAAACCTTGGCAGTCGGCTTGGGCTGGTGATGCCTCTGACAATGTATGTTGCCCGCCATGCGTGGGCAAGCATAGCCCATGACAACAACATATCAATCTCCGTGATCAGTCAGGGGATGGGGCATGATTCAGAAAAAACCACACGGATCTATCTGGCAACACTCAACTCCTCAGCCCTCGACAAAGCCAATAACGACATCATCAGTCTGCTTGACTCCTGAACCCGGATGTTCCAGCCATGATTCCGGCCGGAGCGTTGCGGAATGAGTACAATTATTGTTTTACATCCCCCAAAATACATTCTCTATTTAAGAGAGGTGCTTAATCTGATGCAGCCTTGATAGACAACACCAAATACCTTTGCTATAGATAATACGAAAACATAGTCACCAAAAACAGCAAGCATTTCGGCACGAATTTATTAAGATTGTAATAAATAAAATTGCAATTCAGCGGTTTTCGTAAAAATTTTTATATCTTTGTGGCCAGAAAGCACCTCTCTTTTAAAGAGATGGCAGGTTTTCTGATGTGTGTGTTTTAACCAAAAAAATGTGAATAGTGGTGAGTTGCAATAGGACATGACAGACTGCATGCTTGGCGATGCTGCGCTTTTCTCGCGATGGAGGTAACTTGGTGTCATTGGCTTTTTTAGCCGTTTGATGCCGTCCTGATGGGAGGAATAAGGCGGCGAAATTGTCAAGCATTCGTTGTACGGCAGGTATAAAAACAGATCTCAGCTGTTTGCATTTATGTTGGTTTATTAGTTTTTTTTTTGATAATTTTGCACAGAAACACTTCTCCAAAGGCGAGATGAGAAAGCAATCAAATCGGATCACAATCCGAAAAAGATGTTGCGTTGGATGTGCTAACTGCCTGAATGTCATAAGTGTATGATTGTAGGCGGGAGTCGGAGGATTTGTCAATAATAGAATTACCAGTTATGAACTCCATCCCGGAAATGCTCAGGAAGCCAGAAGCTCCCGATGAGAAAGAGACAGAGCAATGGTATGTGATGCGGGATTTAAAGCCACGCAATGCCAAGACCCCGGCATATAAGCTGATTGAGGGTCTCGGTCTGCGATGCTATACCCCAAAGCACTGGGTTGTCAGCGAGAAGAAAGGGAGGCGTGTCAAGGAATATATTCCGGTGATTCAGGATCTATTGTTTATCCATGAGCGGCGTTCGGTTCTCGATCCGATAGTGGAATCTGCCGAAAAGTTGCAATACCGATATAAGCGCGGGAGCGGTCAGCGGGCACTTATGACAGTTCCTGAGAAGGAAATGAACCATTTTATCAATGCCGTTGACAGCGATAAATCTCCGATATACTATTCGCCTTCGGAATTGACTCCGGATATGATAGGCAGAGAGATCATTGTCACCGGCGGAGTGTTGGACGGCTACAGGGGCACGTTGCTGAAACTGCAGGGGTCAAGGAAACGCCGTCTGATAGTGAAACTCAGCGGCTATATAGCAGCGGCCGTTGAGATAAATCCGGACTATATACAATTACTATGATAACAACTATTGAACCATGTCAATATTCTCTACATTATTTCGCACATCCCAGAAGGTTGATTTTTTAGGCTTTACAGATTGGCATTGCCACATACTCCCGGGGGTGGATGACGGTGTGGAAACGATTGACGAGACCTTGTCGATCCTCTCGGAATATGAGCGAATGGGGATTGAAAGGGTGTGGCTAACGCCGCATATAATGGAGGATTTTCCAAATTCGACCTCTCTGTTGAGAGATCGGTTTGCGGAATTGAAAGAACACTACAAAGGCAATATCCGGCTTAATCTGGCCGCGGAGCACATGATCGACAATCTTTTTACAGAAAGACTGGAAGCAGATGACGTATTGCCGATAGGTGAAAAACAAAACATGATTCTGGTGGAAACATCATATTTCTGTCCTCCATTAAGATTGCACAATACACTTGAAAGAATAAAATCAAAAGGATATCATCCACTGCTGGCACATCCGGAACGTTACGCTTATATGAACTCAATGTCAGAGTATGAACGGTTGAAAAATATGGGCGTGTTGTTCCAATTGAATCTGCTTTCATTGGCAGGGTTTTACGGCGGGGATGTCAAGGAGAAATCATGCAGGATGCTGAAGCAAGGAATGTATGACCGCTTCGGCACAGACCTTCACAGTCAGAAGCAGTTGGAAATATTCAACCGGCTATCCTTATCTCCTCGTCTTATTCAACTAATCCTTCATAGCGTAACGGCTAATTTGGGCTAATTACACAATTTTGCCCTGCCCGGGCGACATTTCCAACACCACGTTGCGTACGGCACAGGTGGCGGAGCGGCTTATGCCTTTCAATTTGTGACGATGAATGTCGTCTTTATCACATCTTTACATCCAAAAAGCTCTGAAGCACAACGTATTTGCCGTTCTGCTTCCCGACTATCCGCACACTTATGGTGACGGATCGGTGTGGGGCGTTATGCGCAAAAAATACTCAGTTAATCCATAGCGAAACGTCTAATACAGGGTGATGAATTCGGGTGACGTATATTCCAGATATTCACATAATTATATATAATATGAACGAATGGCTAATCATTGATCTGTTTTCTTTTCTATTTGTGTTATTGCTTACAGGTGTGCTTATACCGCAAATTTTATTGATTGCATTCAGAAAGAACCTGTTTGACGAACCGGATGAAAGAAAGATACACTCCTTGCCGATCCCGCGTCTCGGGGGCATCGCATTTCTGCCGACAATACTCTTTACGGTATTGCTTGTTTGCGGTGTAGGAATGACTTTGGAGGCCGACTGGTTTTATAATGCGCTAAACAGGATGGGCATAACGGAAGGGCTGTTTATCGGTTGCAGCATGTTGCTATTGTATATCATCGGAATGGCTGATGATCTGATCGGTATCCGTTACAGGGCTAAATTTATTGTTCAGGTGGTGGCGGCGTTGTTGCTTGTTACGAGCGGGCTGCTTATGCATGACTTGCAAGGCCTGTTCGGCATCCATGAAATCAATCGGTATGCAGCCGTTGGTTTTACGGTGCTTTTGATAGTGTTTTTCACCAACGCGATTAATCTTATAGATGGGATAGACGGTCTGGCATCCGGACTGAGTTCGATAGCTTGTGCAATCTACGGCGGCATCGCTCTGATGAACGGCGCATATCTATTCTCGCTGATTTCCTTCTGCACATGCGGAGCGATAGTGTCGTTCTTCTGCTTTAACGTGTTCGGCAACGCCGAAAAGCATAAAAAGATATTCATGGGCGACACAGGCGCTTTGACAATCGGCATAGTCATTTCGGCATTAAGCCTCCGGCTTGGCGACATGGACAGCATCCGTTATGACTTTAATCCGGCGGTGGTGGCCTTTGCACCCCTCTTGGTGCCGTGTCTTGATGTGGTCAGGGTTTATATGCATAGAATCAGAAACGGAGCCAATCCGTTCCTCCCGGATAAGAACCACATTCACCATAAGCTCCTGGCCATAGGCATGCATCAACGCACTGCGATGACATCCATCGTCTTGTTCTCCGCGCTGCTCAGCATTGCCAATATCTATCTGTCAAAGTATATAAATATCACATTCCTGTTTATCGGAGATATATTATTGTGGACAATTATAAATTGCTTGCTAAGCAAATACCGGTCAAAGGATCGTGAAGTTCCCCATCCGGCAGCATAGAATATTTAAAATGAAAAAATAGTAGAAACAACAATTGTAAAACAGAACTCAAGTAAATTTTAAACAGCTATGAATACAGCTCTTATCACCGGAATAACCGGTCAAGACGGATCGTTTCTCGCAGAATTATTATTGGAGAAAGGCTATGACGTGCATGGGACAATCCGACGTTCATCGGTAGATTTTCGTGAACGTATCGCACATCTTGAAGGACATCCTAACTTCCATTTGCATTATGCCGATCTTGGCGATTCGATGTCGATTATGCAAGTCGTTTCCAAGGTTCGTCCTGATGAAATATACAATCTGGCTGCTCAGAGCCATGTCCAGGTTTCGTTTGACTCGCCGGAGTTTACTGCCGATGTCGATGCGACAGGCGTGTTGCGCATACTGGAAGCGGTGCGTCTCTGTGGGCTTAAAGACACCTGCCGGATATATCAGGCATCAACGTCAGAGCTTTATGGAAAAGTGGAGGAAGTTCCGCAGAACGAAAATACACCGTTTCATCCCTACAGCCCTTACGCCGTGGCAAAGCTCTATGGGTTTTGGATTGTGAAGGAATACCGTGAAGCTTACGGTATGTTCTGCTGCTCAGGCATCCTATTCAATCATGAATCGGAACGCCGCGGCGAAACATTTGTAACCCGCAAGATAACCCTTGCTGCCGCCCGCATAGCGCAAGGGAAACAGGACAAACTCTATCTCGGCAATCTGTCATCGCTTCGTGACTGGGGTTATGCCAAGGACTATGTGGAATGTATGTGGCTTATTCTCCAGCAGCAGGAACCGCAGGATTATGTGATCGCTACCGGCGAGCAACATTCGGTGAGGGAGTTCTGCTTGCTTGCATTCAAGAGAGCCGGAATCGACCTGCGCTTCGAGGGCGAGGGTGAAAACGAAAAAGGCATTGACGTCAAGACCGGCAAGGTGGTGATTGAAGTGTCGCCGGACTTTTACCGACCCACTGATGTTGTCAACCTGTGGGGCGATCCGACCAAAGCGAAGAAAGAACTTGGATGGGATCCGGCGAAGAAAACATCATTTGAAGAGCTCATCAATCTTATGGTGGATGCTGACATGGCAAAGGTTGCCGTGGAACGCGCCGGAGAACATGTAAGGACCAATCTTGCCGAATATCTCGAAAAAGGAATTGTGAAATGATGGAGAAAAACGCAAAGATATATGTGGCGGGCCATCGCGGTATGGTCGGCTCCGCCATTGTCCGCGAGCTTCAACGCCAGGGATACACCAATATTATCACACGGACGCATAAGGAGCTGGATCTCATAAACCAGCAGGCAGTGAATGATTTCTTTGCCGCCGAGAAGCCCGAATATGTGTTTCTCGCAGCTGCGAAAGTGGGCGGTATAATCGCCAACCAATCAGCATTGGCGGATTTCATGTTTGACAACATCATGCTGGAGATGAATGTCATCAATGCCGCATGGCGCAATGGTTGCAAGAAGCTGGAGTTTCTCGGTTCATCGTGCATCTATCCCCGCATGGCTCCTCAGCCCATGCCTGAGTCATGTCTGCTGACGTCATCATTGGAGCAGACAAACGAGGCGTATGCTCTGGCAAAGATCAGCGGACTGAAATACTGCGAATATCTTAACCGCCAGTATGGAACTGACTATATCTCTGTGATGCCGACGAATCTCTACGGACCGAATGACAATTACCATCCGGAACATTCCCACGTGCTGCCGGCGCTGATCCGCCGCTTCCACGAGGCAAAGGAGCAGGGGTTGAAGGAAGTGACCTGTTGGGGCGACGGTTCGCCGCTTCGCGAGTTTCTTTATGTCGATGACCTTGCCAACCTCTGCGTGTTTCTGATGAACAACTACAGCGGCAATGAGACTGTAAATGCCGGGACAGGCAAGGAACTGACCATAAAGGCGCTGACGGAGTTGGTGGCATCCATCGTAGGCTATGAAGGCAAGATTCTTTGGGACACTACGCGCCCCAACGGCACACCGCGCAAGCTCCTCGATGTGTCGAAAGCAAGAAATCTCGGCTGGACATACACAACAGAGTTGGCCGATGGCGTACGTCTTGCCTATGACGATTTTCTCAATAACCCTATGAGGGCAGAACGATAACTCACCCTGATACAGTTATGCAGATAATATTATTGTCCGGCGGATCCGGAACACGTCTTTGGCCATTGTCGAATGATGCCCGCTCCAAGCAGTTTCTCAGGATTTTGGATATAGAAGGCTCGGAAGAAAGAGAGTCGATGGTGCAACGCGTGATGCGTCAGCTCCGAATGTCGGGGATCGAGGCTGACATGACAATTGCCACAAGCGCATCGCAGCGCGATTCTGTCATTGCTCAGCTGGGCGGGGAGGTTGATATTGTGACTGAGCCGTGCCGGCGCGATACTTTCCCGGCAATCTGTCTTGCCTGTGAATATCTGGCAAAGGAGAAAGGGTGTGGGGCCGATGAAATCATAGTCGTGATGCCTTGTGACCCCTATACGGAGATCGGATATTTCGAGTGTATCAGGCAGATGGCTCAAGGCATAAGCGATTCTTTGGCCGATATGATTGTGATGGGTATCGCACCGACATACCCATCATCGAAGTATGGCTATGTAGTTCCGGAAAAGGTGGTTGAGGGTCGCGTTGTCAATCCTGTCAGACGTTTCACCGAGAAGCCAAGTGTGGCTGCGGAGGAGATGCTGATTCAGGAGGGTGCGCAATGGAACGGCGGGGCCTTTGCATTCCGTCTCGGCTACCTGACTGCAATTGCCGAGAAATATGTCGCTGGAGATACTTTCAAGGCTATATATGACCGATATACCGACTATCCTAAAATCAGTTTTGATTATGAGGTGGC